>JBHLNY010000060.1:0-13858 GCA_048941065.1 Promethearchaeota archaeon | reverse complement strand
AATATCAATGCATTGTAGAGGTGGTCAAACTTGTATCACCGCAAGCCAATTATTAGCTGAAATGGCATTTGAGGAAGATTTCAAGGACACAATCGCAATTCCAATAATAGGAGCTGAGCGAAGGGGTGCTCCAATACAGGCATTTACGAAAGTTTCTAAGAGTAAAGCAATTAAAACATATGACAGTGTAAAAAATCCAGACTATATATTTATGTTTGACACATCGTTATTAGATATTCCAAGCATAAGAAATTCTATAAAGGAAGGAACAACTCTGCTAGTTAATAGCCCAGAACCTATAGATACAAGTGATCTCCCTAAGAACATAAAAATCTTTCTTGTTGATGCAACAGGAATTTGTATTCAGAGAAATTTTATGCATGCTAGTGGCCCCATTCTGAATATTCCTATGTTAGGGGCTTTTGGAAAGCTTACTGGGTATTATACCCTTGAAACAATGCAAAAAGTGATTAAAAAGGAATTTGGAGAAAGTAGATTAGAAAAAAATATGAGTGTTGCAAAAGACGCTTATGAATCAGTAAGAGAGATGTAATTATGTCAGAATCTAAAAAATGGAAGAAAATTAATAAATCAGTTAAAGAACGTCCTAAAGTTCAAGAGTATAAAAACTGGAAAGAATTATCCCCCATTCCAATTTCGTTACCAATTGATGGAAATATAGGTACAACTGGGGATTGGAGAACTTTTAGGCCAGTTATTAAAGAAGGATGTAACAAATGCGGAATATGCTGGATGTATTGTCCAGAGGGTGTAATTAAAAGGAAAGCAGATGGTACATTTGAAATAGATTTGCGTTACTGTAAAGGTTGTGGTATATGTGCTAAAGAATGCCCAACAAATAACATAGATATGGTAAGGGAGAGTGATATAAAAAATGACTGAAACTCAAGAAGATTTTGTCCAAAAAAGAGAATCTATAATTATAAAAGGAAATGTAGCAGCAGCTTATGCAGCAAAATCAGCACGAGTCCAAGTAATTAGCGCTTATCCTATAACTCCACAAACTACTGTAGTGGAAAAACTATCTGAATTTGTGGATAATGGGTTAATGCCCGGAACTCAGTATATAAAAATGGAGTCAGAACATAGTGTTTTTGCTGCTGTAATTGGCGCAAGTAAAGCAGGAACTAGAACTTTTACAGCAACGTCCGGTCAGGGTATATTTTATGCCCATGAAATGATTCATTGGGCTGCTGGAGCTAGGCTCCCTATTGTCGTTGCTATAGCATCTCGAGGTCCTGCACCACCTTGGAATATCTGGGCTGATTTTACTGATGTAATAAGCCAACGGGATACAGGATGGATGAGTTGTTTTTGTTCAGAACATCAAGAAATATATGATGAAATTTTAATGTCATATAAGGTTTGTGAAGATCACGATATTCTTTTACCTAAATTTGTATCTTATGGAGGATTTATTCTTTCACATACTTCAAAACCAGTTATTCTTGAAGATCAAGATCTTGTAGATAAATTTTTACCGCCATTACCAAGTGAGGAAGGTTGGCCACATATCTGGATGGATCCAAAAAGACCAATGATGTTTGGAAATCTTATTATGCCCTCTAGTTTTTATTATGAATTTAGATTGAAAATTCATGATGCAATTTTAAGAGCGAAAGAGAAAATTAAAAAAGTTGCTAAAGAATTTGAGAAGACTTTTGGTAGAAATTATGGTAATGGATTAATTCAAGAATACAAAATGGATGATGCAGATGTGGGAGTGATAATTTATGGAGATTTGGCTTTACAAATGGAACAAGCTGTAGATGATTTAAGAGAAGAAGGGTATAAAGTTGGGATGGTAAAATTACGTCATTTTAGACCATTTCCAACAGAAGATATTATTGAGGTTGCTAAAAAGGTAAAGATTTTTGGAGTTATAGATAGAGCTACGGCTTTTGGTTCTCAAACTGGAGGACCAGTGAGTTGTGAAGTTAAAACTGCTCTACATGAAACTAAAGGAACCGCATCAATATTACCTATTATTAATGGCTTAGGAGGAAGAGAAGTTACACTTGAACAGCAGAAAGACCAATTAATTAAATTAATTAAATTTCATGAAACTGGAGAACTTCCAAAAGACGTTATTCATGGAACTCTCTGGGATGGATTATTGGAGGTGGAATAAAGTAATGGTAAAACTAAAAGAGGTTTTAGAATCTTGCCAAGAAGAATATTTCCTTCCGGGAAATTCTTGTTGTGCTGGATGTGGTTTAGAAGTCGCCCTTCGATGGGCAATTAAGGCGTTAGGACATAACACGGCTCTTGTAACGCCCGCTTCTTGCTTAAATGTAGTAGTAGGATTATGGCCTAAAACTGCGCCAAATTTTCCATTTACGAATATGGCTTTTGCAGCGGGTGCAGCGGGTGCAACTGGTATGTCTGCTGCTTTTAAAGCCAAAGCATATAGATTTCCCGGTAAGGGTTGGGATGAAATGACGACGATTACATTTGCTGGAGATGGTGGTACTGCTGATATTGGGATTCAAGGTTTAAGTGGAGCAGCAGAAAGAAACTCTGACCAAATTTATGTGTGTTACGACAATGAAGCATATATGAACACAGGCATTCAAAGATCTTCAAGTACACCACATGGGGCATGGACAACTACAACCACAAAGGGAAAAGATCGTTTTAAAAAGAATCTTCCAGCAATTATGGCGGCTCATGATATTCCTTATGTAGCAACTTGCTCTATCAGTGAACCGCTTGATTTATATGATAAATTTAAAAAAGCTAAATCTATTAAGGGCTGTAGATATATCCATATTATGGCTCCTTGTTGTACTGGATGGGGATTTAATTCTGAAGATACGATAGAAATCGCTCGCTTAGCTGTAAAAACTGGGTCATGGATTCTATATGAAGTGGAAGATGGAATCATGACATTATCAAAAGCAAGTAGACCACTACTGGATTCTTCTAAGAGAACTCCACTGATAGATTATCTTTCTAAACAGAAAAGATTCGCTAATATTTCAGAAAAAGATTTAATTGAACTCCAAGAATACTTGGATCATACTTGGAAACGTTTAGAAGCCGATTTAAGTTGTCAAGATAAGTATCCTAAATAATTTTTATATTTTTACCTATCTAGTTTTCTAATATAAGTTTTTAATTGGAAAAGATTCAAATGGGATTTTTAATAAAACTAGCAGGGAAAGAGTTAAAAGATATCGAGTTTTATTTACAAATAGCTGTAGAGAATATAATAGATGGGAAAATTATTGCTTATCCTACCAATTCTGTGTATGGTATAGGAGGAGATCCCCAAAACCTTGACGTCATTGATCGTATTTTCGATATAAAATTCCGAGATCGATCTAAAGGATTATTATTACTCGTTTCTGATTTTGAAGAAGCTTCCAAAATAGCTGAGTTTAATGAAATTGCTAAAAAATTAGCGAAAAAATATTGGCCAGGTCAATTAACTTTAATTTTAAAAAGAAAGGACCCTAATATAATTCCCTCAAAGCTTTCTGCTTTTCAGGATACAATTGGCTTAAGAGTTCCAGAAAATCCTTATATCCTAAAAATTTTAACTTTATTAAAAGAAAAGGGGCATTTTGGAGGAATAATAGGAACTTCTGCAAATTATTCAGGAGAACCTCCTTCTACTAGTGGGGATGATGTTACGAAAAAATTATTAAGTCCTATAGATTTAATAATAGATGGAGGTAAGTCGAAATCAAAATTGCCTACGACAATTGTAGATTGTACAACCCAAAACTTAAAATTTTTGCGATTAGGGATTATCACAGAAGAAGAAATAGCCGATTATTTATCAAGTAACCCGTAAATAGTTAACACAGTGATGTACATGAAAAATTTTAATTTACTGGTTTCCACTTCTCGATACAATGAAGTAAATGCAAAAGCAGAACTTTGGTTTACTTTACTTTTATGCGGTGATGATTATCCAATTCTTTCAAGATTAAATTTTCCAGGGTTAGTTGCAGGTTTAACTAACTTGAATATAAGGAATGTTATTTCAAATGTGAAACAAATTTTGAAAAAAGATTCTAATTTTTTCCAATATATTTTAAAGATAATCCCTATCGATTTTGTTTGTGAGACTAATTCACAAATTATAAATCAATTAGTCCAGATGCATTATAGAAATTATGTTTTTGCTAATGATTCTTTTAGAATAATATTGAAACGTCGGAAAAATGAGCAAATTGAAAGGGTTAATTTCATAAACAACCTTGCTAAAGGAATACCAAACAAGGTAGATCTTGAGAAGCCTGATAAAATAATTAGAATAGAAATTCTGGGCAATATTTGTGGAATATCGTTTTTAACAAAAGAAGAAATTATTAAATTACAAAGGTATTAGCGTAATGTTAACTAATTTTAGCTCGCTCTATGTTTAATAGAGCCATTTTTTCACATAATAAATCATGAACAGCTAAAAACTTTGCATTAAGATTATTATATAAATGTTCTTCATTAATTTTGTAAATTCCATAGGATTTTAAAACTGAAGCGATTTGATTTTCAGATATCTCGTAAAATTCTTTAATTCTATTGAATTTTTCAATTGATTGGTCGTTAATTGTTATATCAATTTCATATGCATTTAAACTTAGCAAGATCTTTCTATTAATTTCACCTATATTGTTTATTGGAGATATAATACAAGTTATTAAATTATGCTTCTTTAAATCAATATCAGTAATTCCAAAAGCTTCAAATCCTTTACTAATTTGCCTATTAGCCGACAAATATAGGATAAATTCAATATTCCTTTTATTTGAAATGTTCAAATTTTGAAGAAACGCCTTTTGTAGATAATATCCTGCTGTAAATATATGATCTTGATTTAAAATATATTTATTATTAGTAATTTGTATTATTACATTTGAAAAGTTATTTTGTAAAGTTTCAATTTTGGAAAAAATTAGATCAGGTAATTCTTTTTGATCCGTAATGTTATTTACTTCTAGTATTTTTCTTATATCAATTTCAATTTGATTAATCCCAATAAAATAGTGTAGTTTTAAATCTTCAATTTTAAATTCCTTTACAATCATACTATCAATTCCCAACTCAGCCAATCTGGCATTATAGCGAAATTAATTCGAATTATAACAGAAATTGTTAAAAATAATAAGAGATATATTGTAAAAATCCAATCTTTAAATGAAAATTTGATTGTATAATAAAATGTGCGTTCTTTTTTACTTCCAAATGCTCTTGATTCAAGAGCTTCTGCAACATTGAAGGCTCTTCTTATAGAACAGATTATTAAAGGAATTAATAGGGGAAATAGGTTTTTAATTTGATTAATAAGTCCACTTTTTTGCATTTCATATCCTCGACTCTGTTGAGCATCTATAATATTTTGTGCTTCAGATGCGATAGTTGGGATAAATCTAAAGGCTAATGATAAAGAAAAGGCAAATTCATAAGGAAATTTCATAGATATTAAAGACAATGCTAAATCATTTGGATCAACTGTTAAAAAGAAGATTGAAAAAGCCGAAACCATAATACTTATTCTAACAATCATTGAAATTGCGAATGATAGTGATAGAAAAAAAGTATTTAAAATTATGATAAAAAGCATTAAAAATGATAACCCTTTGATACTTTTGAGCCATTGTTTCATCAATTTTCCTGCTAATATAAAAGGGATTAAACTCAAGAAGATTAATATTAAGGGTATAATTTTAGTAAAAAGTAATGCATTAATAGAATAGATCAATGCAAATATTAACTTTGCTCGGGGATCTAAATTATGAATGAACGAGTCTTTTTTCATAAACTTAAAAGCATTGAGAAATTCTAAAGACATCTAATCATTCCCCTCCATAATTTCACTAGTTTTACTTCTAATAAAACCTTTAATGAAGTGTATTAATTTTTCTTTTGTGAATAAATCATTTGGACATTGAATTCCGGATTTATTTAAAGATAAATTAAATTGACGAGTTTGTGGTAGTATTAAAGATGCTTTTTCGACTAATAGTTGATTACTTAATACTTTTTCTGTAGGACCATCAGCTAAAATACACCCATCTGCCATTAAAACCGTTCTTGGAATATATTCATTAGCAAATTCAATATTATGAGTTATAATTATAATTGTTTTTCCTTTTTTCCTTTCATTTTTAATTAAATTAATGAAAAAATCTATTTCTCTACCATCTTGTCCTAAGGTAGGTTCATCAAAGACCAATATTTCTGGATCTCTGCATATTATAGAAGCTACTGCTAATTTTTTTGATTCCCCACCAGAAAGATTAAGAGGTGATCTATTTCTATACTTTTCAAGGTTATATTCTTCTAATATTGCATTTATCTTGTTTTGTATTTCTTCTTTAGTTAATTCAAAACTTCTTAGTGAAAATTTAATCTCATCCTCCACTGAATTAGCAAATAATTGATGAGAAGGATTTTGAAATATAATTCCCACTTTTTTAGATAAAGTCGCTATACTTTTTAATTCAATAGTTTCACCATGGAGATATATTGAGCCCTTTTTTGGACGAATTAAGCCATTTAGCGTCCTAATTAATGTTGTCTTTCCAGCTCCATTCTTACCTAAAATTCCAATTATTTCATTCTTGTAGATTTTTAAATTAATATTTCTTAAAGCTTTAGTTCCATTGGGATAAGTAAAATCTACATCATCTATTAGAATTAATGGTAATTCTGTATTCCTAATTTCTTTCACCTATCAACTTATTCATAAGTTTTTTAAATATTTAATTGCTATAGGAATAGAACTTGGTATTGATTCATTAAACAAATTTTCTCTTTTCAATTGATTGAAAATTGAGTAAATAAGAGGTTTATTCAATCTTAAGGTCTGAAAATTATCTCCATTAATTACTGTTTCACGATTATCATGTTCTATTACTTTACCACCCTTCATTAAAATTAATTCATCTACGTATGGAAGTACTAAATCTAATCGATGTTCACTAATCAAAACTGTTAAATTTCTTTCTATCTGAATTTCTTTTAATAATTCAATTATTTTTTTCGCCATATATGGATCTAATAAAGCCGTTGGTTCATCTAAAACAATAATCTTTGGTTCTAGAACTAAAATGGAGGCAATAGCAACTCTTTGTTGTTCACCACCACTTAATTCAAATGGAGCCTTATTTAAGATATGTTTAATTTCTGTGATTTTAACAACTTGCGCTATCTTCCTGGAAATTTCTTTAGGTTCAATACCTAAATTCTCTAAACCGAAAGCAATCTCATGTTCTACGTTCATTGCTACTAATTGATTTTCGGGATTTTGAAAGACAATTCCGACTTCAGTGGATAAATCTGCTATTGGTGTTAAAGTTGTATCTTTTCCTACAACTTCTATATTTCCCTTGTAAAATCCTGAATAAAATTGAGGAATTAAGCCATTCATACATCTAATTAATGTTGTTTTGCCAGATCCAGTTTCTCCACAGAGTAATATAAACTTATTATCTTTTATCTTTAAATTAATATTATTTAACGCATATTCCTCATTCCCTTTATACCGATAGAAAAAATTTCTATATTCAATTAGCGCCATACTTATAAAAAATCCATTTCCAATTTTGATTAATAATAATGTCTATTAATTTAAAACGTGCTTAATTTTCTCAATGATTTTATCTAATATATGTTTTACTTCCATTTTATAAGTTAAAGATGCAGCACCATCATGCCCACCACCACTTCCTTGACAATATTCTGATATCTCTTCTAAAATTTTACCAAGGTGTAACCCCGTTTCTAAGCAGATATTTTTTCTTGCCCTTATGGTAATTATAGATTCTACCTTTTCTTTTGAATATACAATACTAATATCAAAACCAATTTTAATTAAGGTTGAAGCAACACTAGCACCATAACTACTTACATTAGTTATTCCAATTAAATAATCTCCTTCACGATGTAATTTAACTCTTTGTAAACCCTTTATTATTGCGATTCTTTCAGATAGATCTATCCAATTTTCAAGTATTAAGTAAATATCTAAAAGATTTAAATCACTATCTAATAATTTTCCTACATTTTTAATGGTTCTATTGTTGCCATATCTAAAGTAACCTGTATCCGTTATAATCGCGGCAATAATAAGAAATTTAATAGGTAGGTTTAACTTTAAGTCATAATTTTCAAATAATTCTAATAAAATTTCTACTGTGGAAGAAAAATTATCGAATATTAAAAATTCCGAAAATAGGGTATCATTATCTTTTTTTACTTCCTTATAGTGATGATCAATAAAGATAATTGGAATTCTTGATTTAGAATTTATATCATCTTTATTTAAAGCTGTTTGATCAACCTTATTAGTATCTAATATAAGACAAACATCAAAATTCGATAATATAACATCCTTCTCATAAGAAAACTTAAATTCCCGAAATTTATCGGAAAACTTTTTCATAAATTCTTTTGTTGGTTTTGAAAATTCTGAAAAAAATATAGAAACTGTTGGGTTATCAAAATATTGATTTATGAAATATTTTAGGGCATAGCAAGACGCTAAACCATCAATATCCACTAAATTATGTGTTGTTATTAATACTTTTTTATCTTCTATAAATCCTAAGAGATTTCTAAATTTAGGACTTAACATAAATTTGTATAAGCACTTGTTTTATTATTAAAATTATTTAGAACCTAATTAATTAACTTTTTTTATTCAAATACAAAAGTTAATTTAAAATTAAAAATTAAGATTACTTAATTAGCAGATAAGGTTATACAAGTTTATAATTTGAAGTGATTTAAATGCCCAGTAAAAAAGTTGGAATCAGTGGTCGTTTTAAGGCAAGATATGGTGCTACTCTCAGAAAAAGATGGAGAGTGATCATGGAAAGACAGAAAGATGATAATTTACGATGCCCTAAGTGCGAAACAAGAGGATCAGTACATCGAACCTCTGTCGGTATTTGGCATTGTAAAAAGTGTAATGCAAGGTTTACTGGTGGAGCATATAACATAGAAACACCTAGAGGCGCAGAATCTTTTCGTGTTGCGAAGCGTAAGCAGAGAGAATTAGAAGTAATTGAGGAAGAATGAATCAAACTAAATACTTTACAATAAAAGCATCTATAGATATAATATTTAAAAATTCTCAATTACGCGATATTTCCTATAATTCTTTCTCTCCAGAATTTAAAAAATTATTTACTAAGAGATCGATCGTTTTAATGGAAAAAAAAAGTACGAATGCATTATCATTTCAAATAGAGAGTCAAGATATTACTGCTTTTAGAGCAACAATGAATGAAATCATTAGTTTTGGAAAAATTATAGATAATACATTAAAAATAACTGATAAACCATAGGAAAAAGATTTATTATTTATTATATAAAATAAAATATATAAAAATAAACCTCGAGTAAAGGAAAATTATGACTATAAATCTGGATGAATTAGATGAAGAACAGAGGAAAAAGATATTAAATTTAAATAATCTTCAGCAATCATTCGAGTTTATAACAACTCAAAGAATCCAGCTTGAAAGTAATCTTAGGGATACAGAGATTGCTATAGAGGAGTTAGCCAAAATTAGTTCAGATGACACAGTGTACAAAGCAATCGGAGGAATTCTAGTAAAAAGTGAAAAAAACAAATTATTAGATGAGAAAAAAAGTTTAAAAGTTACCTTAGAGATGCGTCTTAAGACTTTAAAACAAAAGGAAGAACGTATAAAGAATCAAATTGAAACCACAAGAAAATCTCTTCAAGCTGATTTTCAAGCTAAAGGAGCTTAATGGGAAAGGATATTCTTTTTAAAATTACAAAAGAGTTTTAAGATTAAAAAATTAAGAAAAAAAAATTATTCATATTTTACTTTATATTGCCAAAGATTCAAGTCTTTTCTAAGTCTCTTACCAATTTCTAAAGATTTTTCACCTAACATTTTAAGTTCATCTATGGAAAAAGTGGCGGCTCCACTTTTTTGAATTGATGTTATCTTATCATCAGTAACCGATATTGAAATTTTACCTTCACTCACTAACTCTTCAGGTAAACTAGGGTCAAAAAAAATTACATCTTCAATTTTACCATAAGTCAATACTAAAGGCAATTCATTTACTATTGATTCTCCCGTTAAATATTTACCCGTCCATTCAAGATTGTCATTCTTCATTTTTCCTTCAGGAATATGTGCTGATATTAATGTTGTAAGAGCGCTTATTCCCCCAGCGTCAATTAAATTTCCATCATGATTTATAACATACATATCAACAAATAGAATATATACTGCTTCATTTTCTTTAATACAAAGTCTCTTAGTTTGAACACAATCTGCATGACGAATTCCACGATCAACAACTCTCGCTAATTCAATAGATTGTTCATCAGGTGGGCCTCTTTCAAATAGGGGAGAAGCTATAGGTAATAATTCTGCCATAACAGTGCAAACTCCTTCATTTGGAAGATCTGGAAAGGGTTCACCAACTTCATACTTTAAACCTGTAATTATCCTTGTTTCTCCTAAAGACACATCTGCGGAACCTTCAGCTGAAGATATGATGTCACTTTGTATTTTAATGTCACGATAATCCCAAAGTCCTCTACCATCAATTCTTTCTCCCTTTCTTAAATTATTTATGATATAATTCTTTTCTATTTTTGAAATAACTCGTTTAACTTCCATCATTTTTAACTCTCACCATGATTCTCTTTTTTAAGTATTTTATTATTACTTACTTCTTGTATTGCTAAGTATTTGCTTTTAAGAGCGTTTAATTGAATTTGATGAATTTTTTTTAAAGCGTCTTTAGCTAAAGTCAAAAATTCATTCATTTCATTTAAATCCATATCTCCATCAAATTGTAATAACGATAACTCCTCATTATACCATGTTATTGCACATGGTAGATCTGCATCTCCTGCTTTGTCTTCAATCCCGGATAAATCAACTACTACCTTTCCATCAATTTTTCCTACTGCTATTGCAGATACTAGACTTTTCATAGGAATACCCGCATCTGCTAATGCTAGAGCAGCAACAGTAGTACTTGCACACCTTGTTCCTCCATCTGCATCCATAACTTCAATAAAGACTTCAAAACTTGTTCCTGGATAAAGCTCAAGAAAAAGGACTGGTTCTAAACAATCAGCTATAATCATTGAAATCTCCTTTTCTCTACGTCCAGGAGCAGGTCTTTTTCTATCAAAAACAGAAAAAGTAGCCATTCTGTAGAAAACTCTTAGGATCCCACGATCTGGTTTAGCTAAATGATGAGGATGAACTTCTCTGGGTCCGTAAACAGCAGCAAAAATTTTATTGTTTCCCCATTCCAAATAAGCAGAACCATCAGCATTCTTTATAACACCTACTTCCATCTTGATAGGTCTTAATTCATTTTTTTCTCTACCATCAAGTCTTTTGCCATCTTCCCGGAATAAAATGTCGGGATATTCATCTTTAATTAATAAAGTCATTTATTCCATACCTCTTTTTTTTTTTTCATTAATGATAAATTCTTGCATTCTATCTGTTAAGCCCACTGTGTGTGCCTCTGATGCAATTTTATAGATAGATTCGATAAGCAACCGTTCATGAGCTATATTTTCACCCTTTAGCCAAATCCGACCATTTTGTGTGACAAAAATATTGCATTTAGTTAAAGTTTTTAACATCTTTATCATTGATCCATTACGTCCGATTACCCTTGGTATTTTTGGTGGATCTATAGCAATAACGATTCCATTTGTTTTTTTACCTAAATATTTCCCAACTGTAGTTAATTCAGGGTTATTTAGACGATCTGCTGAAAGAATTTTTACAACTAAAATATCTCCAATATCAAATCTATCAGTTGATACTTCTTCTCTTTCAAAATCTTTTCCCCTCGGCCCACGGATTCTTCCTCTTTTTACTGTGTTTTTAGGTTTAAGTTGGCCAAGGTTTTTAGCGTTTATATCACATTTATATTTAACAGGATTCTTGTCTACAACAAGAGCAATTGCTTTATCTCCAGGACGAGGAGTATAGAAACCCCTCAAAGGGATGACATTTATGTAATTCTTTTTAATTTGCTTTAAACCTATATTTAAAGATATAATTTTATCTCTTTCTTTATTGAGAATTGTACCTCTTCCAGGTAAAAAATTTTTTACATCTTCTGTTAAAATTTCTCCAGGAACTACAAGATCTCTGCTAGTTTCTTCGTCTTCAAACTCATCGAGTTCCTCAGTCTCATGATCGTTATTTTCCATTATAACTATTCACTTTTAATTTATGATTATCTATTTACCTAACCTAAATAAAAAAATAACATAAGACAGGAATAAATTAATCTTTTAGATTAGGATTTTAAGAGTTTAGTCTGAACTCTCCCATGTGTTAATTTATTTAACTTATCTATTAACTCTATTTGTAAGCCAGCAGGTAAAGAAATTATAGATACCCAAGAACCATCAGATTGCCATTCTTCTTTTTTAATTTGAGCATATTGAGCCACAATATTATATCCTTTCGCTGTAAAGGCTGAAGGTATTTTTATCGCCATATCTACCTGTTCCATTCTAATGGGAATTATGGCTCGAATGCTTTTTACAATGTCATCAACTTGTTCTTCAGCACTTCTCATTAAATCTATTTTAACCTTCGCTTCTTCAATTGCTTTTTCTATTCTTTGATAAGGGTGGGGTTTCTTATTTTGTGGATTTATCGCGTTTTTACTTATGATTGTTATTATTTGCTTTAATTTTTTACTCCTTTCCTCTTCTCTTTGAGTTTTTGTCCAGTGAATCTCTCCCTCTAATAATACAATAGCAGCAATTCTCATTCCATCTGTTGTTTCGAATACAGCTTCCATGTCTCCATCAGTAGCTTTTTTTCCTCTTCTTAAATCTTCAAATACCGTAAAACTCTCAAAAATTAATTCCAAATCAATTTTTTGATCGGTTAATAACTCATCAACTGTCATTCTTGATTTATCTTTCCCTGATTTTAACCTTTTTTCGATTTCTTCACGGATAATTTTTTTAGCCTCCCATGCTTTCTCTGGATCCATTAACATTTCAAAAATTCTTCCCGATTTGTCAATCCGTCCGATTATAAACCCGCCTAAGTCTATTCTTGCTCTATCTATCATATTATGAATTCACACTTTATTCATTGCATTACCTAGATTTTCCTTCTTTGCCTACTTTTTTATCCTTGCGTTAAAAGATAAATATGAAGAGCTTTTACCTTGATTTTATATATAAATGGTTTTAAATAAATTATAATTTATTTAGTAATTCTTCTTTTTCATCCAAATTAAGTAACCTAAAAGTTTTATCTTCTTTTAAAATAAAGGCTACATCACAGGTATTTTTATTTAAGTTATCTCCCATAAGTTCTTTTAAAGCTCTTAATGGTAATAACTTTAATTCCTCAGCATTCATATCTTCATTATAATGTTCTTCAAGGTAAGCTCTTGCTTCCGTTGCACCTGATCCGATTGCGAAGGCCTTATAACCCCACATGGCTCCACTTGGATCTGTTAAATACAAGGAAGGGATATCATTAGAATCAATTCCAGCAATTAGAAAAGAAACTCCAAATGGACGCACACCAGCATTTTGAGTAAAAACTTGCTTATATTCACATATATTTAGTGTGCTATCTTTAACTGAAATCTTTTCATCATAATTCAATAAATTAATTTGAGCTTGAACCCGAGCTCTATCAATTAAAACTCGGGCATCCGCAGTTAATCCAGCAATTGCCACCCCAATATGATCATCTATTTTAAAAATTTTTTCTGAACCCAAACTCTGTTCTTGAAGTTCAGAGCTTTTCTTTTCAACCGCAAAAACAACTGAATCTTTATTTCTACATACAATTGCGGTAGTACCTCTTCGAACGGCTTC
>JBHLNY010000059.1:0-13890 GCA_048941065.1 Promethearchaeota archaeon | reverse complement strand
TTTGATAAAGAAGTAAAACATATAGCTGAAGAAGCCCCTGCTGAATTATCTGAAACTTTAATATCAGAAGATAAAACTAAATTTCAAGTATATGATGATGAAGTACCTCCAGTTCCTCTTGAGGATTATACCCCAATGGAAATTGAAGAGGAATCAGCTTCGCAAGAAGGAAGAGCTACAGAGGCATTCCCTTCTCTCGATGAATTACCTTCATTTGAAGAATTGGCTCCTCCTGATTTTGAATCCAAATATGAAGCTACTGAATATGATACGGAATTTATTTTAGAAGAAGAATCTGATAAAATTGACTCAGTTCTTAAGGATTTAGGATGGGATGAGGAAACTGATTGAAAATCAGGTATATATACCAATTTATATAGAGATTTTTACAAATATTATTGATTAAATAGAATCTTCTTGGTTTTTTAAAGTTTCAAAAACACTCTCTTATTTCTTCAAATTCTTGCTTAAATACTTGAATTTGATATATCCCTATCTAAATATTTAGCAAACTTAAATAAACTTTTATATAATTTCATCGTTAATTTATATTTAAACAATTTTATTAAAAATGTATTAAAAATATAAAGCGAGAATCAGAATGAGTGAATCAGAAAATGTGGTAAGGAAAAGAACAACAAATTTTAAAAAAATCCTCTTTGGATCACCAAGATTAGGGACATCTATTGTACTCGGTATAGAAGGATGGGCTTTATTCACTCTTTATACCTCAGGTTATAGGTTACCTCCATTTCAAGCTGGTTTCATAATTTGTATGGGCTATTTAACTATTGCCCTTTCCCAATTTTTATTTGGATGGCTTAGTGATGCTAAATATACACGTTGGGGACGCAGAAAGCCATATATCATAATATTTGCTCCAATCTTAGGATTATCCACCATATTCTTATTGCTACCTGGCTTTATGATTGATCTTAATGAGAAAAAAACCCTATTCCTTTGGATGTTACTATGGGAGATTTTATTTAGGTTTTCTTATTCTGTTACAACCCCTTACCAAGCATGGATGGCAGAAGAATTCCCTGTAGAGGAAAGACCTAAAGTTTCTCAATTTCAAAACACGTTTAATTATATAGGGAATGGAATTATGGCACTTTTTTCACTAATTATTCTAACAAGTTATATAGATGATCTAAAATTGGCAACTGATTTAAATATCTCTATTCCATTAAAATTAAGTATTCCAATAATAATTTTCGGAGTTATAACAATAATATTGTTTTATATCATTGCTTTTAAAATGCCAACAGAGCCACACTACAAAATTAAATCAAAACTTTTTGAAAATCTAAAAACTATTATTAAAAATAAGAATTTTATGTTAATTGTTCTTATGGTAGGAATCAGTGGATTAGGTTGGTCAATGATAACAACCGCTATGTTAAAATATCTTGAAGATGTTTTGAATTTGGGTACTACAGATTACATTATTACAGCAGTATCGTTGCTACTAACAATTTTCATATTTTTATATCTTTGGAGAACATTAATTCAAAAAATAGGTAAAAAACGAACTTTACTATATGTGTTTCTTCTTGCCGTAATATTTCTCCCAATTACCCTTTTAGGATTTTTACCAATGGAAAATTTCTTATTTCTGGGAATAATATTCATTGTAGGGATTGGTATTATCTTGGGAGGTTGGTATTTATTCCCATATATCGTCTATGCTGATGTTGCAGAAGATGACGAAAAATCAACGGGAGAATTAAAGGCAGGAATATATTCGGGATTTCCTTCTATAATTCTTAACCTTTTTCAAGCAGTTGGAGCTTTTTTCATTGGAACTATATTGTCTTTACCGGATTTAACAAGAGACTATGTTCCAGAACCATATTCATTCTCAATTGGACTACTTATATTCGGACCAATTGTTTCAGTTGTATTACTTATTTCTTATTTCTATACGAGGAAATTTATCCAATTAGATTTTGATTGGGAAAAGAAGTGATCCAATTATTAATTTTTTCCATTTTTTTATTTTCTATCTTTTAACATGAGAAGTTCTACCTTTAGAAAATAAAAGTTTTATAAAATTTCCGATAAGAGTTAGAGCAGATCTAAAATCTTAATACCTTCTATCTTTACTTATTATTCTTACGTTAAGAGCTTCAGGACCTTTATCTTCTTTTGAATCTTTTATTTCAAACTCCACCTCATCCCCTGTTTCAAGTTTTTTAAAGCCTTCCATATTGATATTTGAAAAATGAACGAAAATTTCATCTTGAACATCTACGCTATTCATAGTTATAAAACCATATCCTTTTCGAGCATCAAACCATTTCACGTATCCAGTTTTTTTTTCTGTCATAAAAAATTCTCTTAATCTTAATTTTTGGTTATTATTTTAATGGACTCTAAATTTATTTCCTAATTTATTTCCTAATTGTAATGTAATTTAAAATTAAATAGAAAAATAAATTTTTATTTTAAAATTTTTTTAATGACTATTACGTTCGTGAATAAAATCAATAAGTAGTAAATAATTATATTTTATAATGATGATCTTCCATAAAATTCTTGATATTTATTCGCAATACTATATTTGTATCCATTGTTTGGGAAGAATGTTTTCACTGCTAGGTACAAATACTACAAATAAAAAAAGAGGATACTCATTATTGCTTTCATTAACAATGGAAAATCATCGTAAATATTTATCTAATAATGATGAACAGCAAGCAGAAGCATTAAAGTATTTAAAGATTTTAGCTGAAAATGCTAATTTTTTACCTGCTCAAAAGGTATTAGAGAATGAGGGATATAAATATTCGAAGAATCACGCTAAGCAAGTCTGCTTTTTATGTCATGACATTTTTTCCAATACTGATAAATATTTAAATAATGCAAAGGAAAAACTTGAGGGATATGAATTTTACAATTTCCTAGTCGGTTGTAGTCTGGATTCTCAAATAATTAATAAAGAAGATAAATTTAAAACAGAATTTAATCTCTTAGAATCAGAAGCTTTTAAGAGTCATTTCAATCGTGTAATTGGAAAAAATTTAATGACTCTATTAAATAAGTTTCCCGAATTTAATAACCCTGATATTGTAATTATATACTCTTTAGGTTATGATTCATTTAAAATAGACATAAATCCAAATTCACTTTTTATCTATGGAAGATATAATAAGATGATTAGAGGTATCCCACAAACTCATTGGTTTTGCAAAAAGTGTTTGGGTAAAGGATGTGAACAATGTAATTTTACTGGAAAGCAATATAAAATAAGTATAGAAGAATTAGTAAGTCCTGAATTCATTAAGGAAGCAAAAGCTAGTGATTCTAAGTTTCATGGGGCAGGAAGAGAAGATATAGATGTAAGGATGTTAGGGAATGGAAGACCTTTTATTCTTGAGTTAAGAAGTCCAAAAGTAAGGAGTTTAAATCTATCAAATATAGAAAAAGTGATTAATAGAATCAATAAAAAGAAGGTTAAAGTTTCTAATTTAAGATATAGTAATAAAAAGGAAGTAATCAAATTAAAAGCTGAATCAAAAGATAGAAAAAAAGTGTATAAAACAGTTGTTCAAGCGCAAAATAAGATTAGTATTGAATATTTTAAAGATAAGCTGGTGGATTTGAAAAAAGTCTTTGAAAATCAAAAAATACAGCAGAGAACACCGATTAGAGTTTCTCATCGTCGAGCAGATAAAGTTAGAAAAAGAATTATCTATAAAATAGAAGGAAAATACATCAAATCTAATTTATTTGAATTTACTATTAAAACCCAAGGAGGTACTTATATTAAAGAACTTATTACTGGTGATGATGGACGGACATCTCCATCTTTTTCAGACGTTTTTGAATTTCCTCTAACTTGTAAAGAATTAGATGTATTAGAAGTCTCAGCTTAAAATTAATTATAATCATACAACCTAATGTAAAATCAAAAAATAAATAAACAATTATTCATAATTCTACTAAACTAATACATTAATTTCTAATTTATCTTAAGCTCAGAGGTGTTAAAGCTTTTTGACGATTCACAAGGGATATAGGAATAAGACTCGTAAGAGACACAGAAAGAAAGTACGGGATCGTGGACTTGGTTCAATTGAGAAGTATTTGATAGATTTTACTATCGGAGATAAGGTGGATATTATTACTGATCCAGGCCAACATAAACGTGGAATGCCACATCGCAGGTTTCATGGATTAACAGGTACAATTATAGGAGATCGAGGGCGCTGTTATTTAGTTGAGGTAAAGTTAGGTAATTCTAAGAAAACATTAATAATTGGAAAAGAGCATATAAGGTTAAATAATGTTTCTGCTAAAATAAAAGAAAAATTATTAGGATAAGATAATGTCTGGAAGAAAAGTTAATGAAAAAACCGTGTCTATACCTGAAGTAAAAGAGATTATGGAAGAAGTAAAGAAAAAGATTTTAAAAATAGATTCTGATGAGGGTATGTCACATTTTCAAGAAATAACGTATGATTATGTAAATAAATTTTCTAAAATACAACCTAAAATAGCTTTAAAAATCATAAATTTTTTAGTAAACAAATACGATATCGAAGAAATTTATGCTATTAACATTATAAATATTGACCCTCAGACAGTTCCAGAATTACGGATGATTTTAGAAAAATCCTATACGGGAAAAACTCTAAATAATGATCAATTACAAGAAATTCTTTACCAAATTGAAGATATTAAAACATCATAAATAATATCTTCATAAATATGAAATTTTTACACTGAGTTTAGAAATCCGAAGAATTTATAAATTTATGTTGTTTTAAATTTTAATGAATACGCTCTTATAGTCAAGTATTTTTTTAAAAAAAAAATTTTAATATGGCCAACAGAGAAATTAGTATTAAATTAAAGGATTATTATGGAACGAAGAGATCAATACAGAAGGACAGCTCGCAGAAGACCATATCGAGGTCGTCCAAGAGAGAAAAAGCAATTTATAAAGAAGTTCCGAGAAGTGGTAATCCTAGATATTTTGCTTCACGGTCATCCAGAGGAAGATAGACCAAGTTGGGCAAAAACTCCAATAGCTCAAGTTCTTACTTTTCCAGATTTTGTTCTATATGAAGTAAAAATTAATAAAAACTCTGATATCCAGGTACAAGAGCAAAAAACATATGAAGAGTTCTTAAGGGAAGATAAATTAAAAGATGTTTTAAAAAAAGTTGATTATAATGATTTAACTAGTACTTCAAAAGCGTTAATTCAACCCATTCTTGAAAAAGAGGTGTTAAAATATGAAGAAGAATTTATTAATTTCTTTAATAATTCTACATCGATTACTCCTAGAATGCATGCTTTAAAATTATTACCTGGAGTAGGACAGAAGCATATGTGGGAAATTCTTGAAGCACGAGAAAAACAAAAATTTACTAAATTTCAAGATATTGCAGATAGAACTAGCATATCAAATCCTGGTAAGTTAATTGCTCAAAGAATTATTAAAGAGCTTCAACGGGATGCCAAATACTATCTTTTTAGTAAAACGCAAAAATATGAATAAATACTATGAATATTAAAAAAGTAAAGCTAATTCTAAAGGATCTAAATTTAAGACCAAAAAAACATCTTGGACAGAATTTCTTAATTGAAAAAAAAACCTTAAATAAGGTTATTTCAGAGGCTCAAATTTCGAATGATGATATAATTCTAGAAATAGGACCTGGTTTAGGAGCTTTAACAGAAAAATTAGTGAAAAAAGCAAAAAAAGTATACGCAATTGAAATTGATCCTATACTTAGTAAATATATTTCAGAAAGATTCTCTAAATGTACTAATATTGAAATTATAAATGCAGATATATTAGAAATTGAAGTTCCATTTCATAATAAAGTTGTTTCAAATATTCCTTATAAAATAACTGGTCCAATTTTTGAAAAGATTTTTTTTAAAGAAAAAGCTCCTGAGGGAACCCTTATTATAGAAAAAAAAATAACTGAAAGAATTTTTTTCGATGGAGATTATAAAAATTATTCAAGAATAACAATTGCATTTAATTCTTTTATGAATCCAATTTCAAGATTTGAGGTTCCTCGAAACTCATTTTTCCCAATTCCTAAAATCGATCTCAGTCTAATCAATATTACTCCTAAATCTCAAATAAATCAATTCTTATGTAGTAATGATGAAAAAATGTTTTATTTGAAATTTATTGCGGGAATTATGCCTTACAAGAATAAAAATATTGTAAATGCTATTGAATTATTCTTGAAACGTAGTGGAATTAATAATTTTAACAAAAGTGAATTCCTAAAGAGTCTCCAGACAAAGAAATTAATTGATTACAAGGTACATGGCTTACAAATAGATGATTTTATAGATTTATGTAAATCTGTTTTTTACTTTTATAAAATAAAGAAAAAAAGTGATTCGCATTAAATTTTTGCCTGATCCAATAATAAATTGTGATTTTGAGAATGTCTATTATCCTTCTGATGATACTTTTCTACTTATTGACTACTTTAAACAAAATGTAGATGAGAATTATTTTGACGGAATAAAAATTAAAGATATTAAAAATATTTTAGATTTAGGAACCGGAACAGGTATTATAGCAATTTTTTTTCAGTTAGTTAAACAAAAAATAAGTAATTTCAATCCAAAAATTTATGCTTCTGACATTTTGGAGGAAGCTTTAAAATGTGCCAAATTAAATGAAAAACTTAATAAGATTGAAAATGAAATTACATTTTTAAAATCAGATCTTTTTAAATCATTTCCATTGAGTTTAAAAAATACTTTTGATGTTATAGTTTTCAATCCTCCATATTTACCTTCATTAAATCTACAAATAGAGATAGAGAGAAAAAAAAGTATCGATTATAGTTGGAATGGGGGTAAGAAAGGGTATGAGATACTCCTTAAGTTTATTGATCAAGTAAAAAATTTTCTCTATTTACAAAATAGGAGTTATATATATTTCATTAGTTCCAGTAGGGCTAATTTACATGATGTTATCAATATAATTAAGCGAAAAGGGTTTGAAAACAAAATTTTGAATAAAAAACGTATATTTTTTGAAGATATAATTCTAAATAGATTAAATATAAGGAAATCTTAAAAAGGTCTTCTATTTCTTCTTTTATCTATTAATGATATTCCATATTTATTTAAAGTTCTAATTAAATTATTGAATAAAAGATCAATTTCATTCTTCTTAAAAACAGCTCTTCTATGGGCTTCAATTTGCGGAATTGGCAGACCATAATGCTCATTTAGACTTGATATTGGTAATATTATTGAAGAAATCAAATCAGCTTTTTCTGAAGCTTTTTTAAATGAATGTTTTTCATCCATGAAAAATTCAATTCGGCAAGGTGTGTCATATAACGCAGTTTTAAGATAAAATGCATAAAATGAAAGGGGAAAATAGTATGGTATTTCTTTTTTTATTCCAGTATCTCTAATTTTATCAATCTCTCTTTTACAATTAAATATACAACTTCTTTCATACTTTTTTAATAATCTATTAAATAAATCCAAATCTGAGAAATAATTTATTACATCTCTATAATTTATTTTGATAAAATCATTTAGCTTTGAATTACTGGCTAATAATAATTGTATAGATTCACTTAATAAATGGGTTAAAGCAGAAGTCCTAGTATCTTTTATTGAACCAATTAAAATAACTCCACATTCTTTACAATTTAAATATAAATCATGATATTCTTTTAACAATAAATCATACTTCTTAGATATATCAGGATCTTTAGAGAAAAGTAAGTTAATAGGCATGATAACAATTGATCCATCAATTATTATTAAGTCAATATCAGTATACTTCTTTATCATATTGTTTAGTAAGTTAATCTCCATGAATTTCATATCGATTGAAAGTTTTGCTTCAATTGTAGCCTCATCTCGATTAAAGTAATTTCCTTGAACAGAATAATTATTGAAACCATCTATGTCGGGAAAATAGCCGATATGTGCTGAGTGATTTTTATAAAAGTTATATTTAACCGCGATAGCTTTCAGAAAAGAGAAGTCAACGTTCATAAACTTCTTAATAACTGAACTTCCATCCACACTTACAACATTTAAGCCTCTAATATTCGAAGAAATAGATTGTTTTTTCAAGAAAGCTTCTTTAATATAATAATTGGGGTAATTTATTAATCCAGAAAAATCTAAATTGCCAAGATTTTTTAAAATAATTTCAGAGAATTTTTTTTTAATTTTCTCTAGCTCTAAGTATTCATTTGCTATGAACTTTAAATCTTTTAGTAATAGTTGTTCTTTAGTTAACCCAGTTTCAAAAACACTATTATTTTTTTGTGTTAAAATATGAGTGGATTTATCATTTAAATTCAATGAGTTCTTCTCAATTGTCATCTAAAGTATTTAAAAATAGAATAATAATAATAATGATGAGATATTTAATTTTTTGATTTTTAGAATTAAAAATACTATTTTTAAGAAAGAATAATGGTAATTCAGTTAGGAGAACAACCATGGGTATTAATTGGTTTATCTTTTCTTGAAATCTTATTTATTATTCTTCCAACATTGGTAGCTGGAAAAATTGAAAAAAAATCAATTAGGGAAGAATTATTTGAAATAGGCTTCAGAAAAAACCGAGATCCACTAATTATGAATTTATTAAAGATTATTGCCGGTTTCGGAATTGGAATACTATTTTTTTTATTCGGGGGTTATATTATATATTTTTTTAGAATTATTATAGTAGAATCCTTATTTGGAGTATCTTTTGTACAAAAAGGTGATGAAGGAGCAATCTCTGCTCAACCTATTCAACCAAACTTAATTCAGTTGATTGTTATTTTAATTATACAATTTATAATTATAGGAATATGCGAGGAAGCTTTCTTTAGAGCATTTATAATTAAAAAATTTAAGAAATTAGTGAAATTAAAATACGCAATAGTTATATCAGCATTTTTTTTTACACTATACCATGTTCCTCCCTTTTTAGTACCTATTACTACAATAGTTACTTATTTTGGGTATTATTTTACTTTTGGTTTGCTATTGTCATTTATATTTATATATTTTGACTATTCCTTAATCCCTTGTTCAATTGCTCATTCTATTTTTAATATTTTAGTCATACTATTATAAATATTGCTTAATTTGAAAATAATAACTTTAAATTAAAGAAAGTCTAATTAATATTTGGTATATAAATAATATTAATTTATACTACGACTTAGTCAATTTTTTTTATCAGATATAGTACTTAAGAATAAATATTATAGTAAGAAAAATTTATGATTAAATAACAATTAAAATCAATAAAAAAATCTAATAAAAATATTTCCAATACAGAAATCAACACCAATTTCTACTTTAGATAATATAATATGACAGATTATGATTTTACATACAAAATATTAATGCTAGGTGATGCTAGCGTTGGTAAAACTTCACTTACAATTAGATACATCTCTGGATTTTTTCTAGAAGACCTCAAGTTAACCATTGGTGTTGATTTTTACTCAAAAACTACTGCTTTTAAAGATAAGAAAGTTAAGCTTCAAATATGGGATTTTGGAGGGGAAGAACGATTCAGATTTCTTCTTCATCAATATTGCAAGGGGGCTAATGGTGCTTTTTTCTTGTATGATATTACTAATTCTATTACGTTAGACCACTTACCAGATTGGACATCTATCATCCGGGAACATGCTGGAGATATCCCCATAATGTTAATAGGATCTAAGCTAGATTTAGATGAATTCCGAGCTATTCCACGCGATGAGGGGATATTAATGGCAAGGAAATATAATCTTGCTTCATTTACCGAGCTATCTTCAAAAACAGGGCAAAATGTGGAAAAATCATTTGAAGTTTTGACTGAAATTTTGTTTGAAAGATATTCAAATGAACAAAAAACAATTATTTAATTTAATATGTTTTAGTAGCTTACAATATTTTAATAAAACCGTATCTTATTTACTTATTAATCCAAATTTTAAAATATCACTTAATTTGGTAGACCTTTTATGATAGAAGTATTAAATAATAAAGATAAACTTGAAGGATATATTGATGGTAAGAAGTATTTGAATAAGAAAAAAAAATTACTTGGCTTTATAGAAAATAATGAATTTAAAGATAAATCGGATTATACTCTTTTAATTCTCAAAGAGAATGGAGATATAACTTGGAACGAGGGCGAAAAACAAGGATATCTTAAAGAAGGGAAAATTTACTCTTCTATTGATGATAGACTAATCTATAAATTTAAGAAAAACGATGGACAAATTCTTGACTCTAAGGGAAATATAATTTTATACTTTAAAGGAGATTTTAAAAACTTAGAAGATTTAGATTTCTTTGGGATTGCAGGACAATTTCTTGAATTATTTGCTTAAGTTTATTCAATATTATGCCAGACTTGCATTTTATTTGGTCCACGATTCCCCCAAACATAGTAAGGTATTGCAGTAAAGGTTTGATTAGAAGATAATACTCCTTCAATAACATTTATTCCCCCTAACATTTCAGGTTTATATTGGATTCTTAACACTAGATTTTTAGATATTTGTAAATTAAAAATATCAAATTCTTGGTTATCAATTTGTTCTAAACAATAAATTAAAGGTCCATTTGAAATGGCAATTTTGTCTCGATTCGCTTTAACTCGAGGATCTGCCCTTTTAAGTTTTGGATACATCTTGAAATTAAGTTCAACTACATCATTATTAGACCAATTTCGAATTATTTCTATATATTTCCCTGGTGTTAGATCACCATGATATCGTTCTTGATTTATCAAAAGTTTTGTTTCATTAGTCCATTTAGGAATTCTGAGAAACATTGAGAAATTTTGATTAGTTTTTAATTCTACTTTTATTTTAACAAGTCCATTCCAAGGAAATTCACTTTCTTGAATTAATGTTAACTTATTTTCTTCACTTAAGATAATATGTACTTTACTTCCAATATATTGATGAATCCAAATCCCACTGTCAGATAAGCTATAAATGTATTGACCTAAAGAAGCAATTATACGAACAACATTTGGAGGACAACAAGGACAAATAAACCATTCCTTTCTTTCATCATTACCTTCCGATCTCAATGGATTTGAATAGGTATAATTTTTACCATCTATAGATTGTCCTACTAACATTGCATTATATAGTAATTTCTCCGTCAAATCAGCATATTTACAATTCGCTGTAATTTGAAGCATTTTCCAGTTCCACATGATATTACCAATTGCCGCACAGGTTTCTGAATAAGATTTCTCATTTTTAAGAGAAAAATCTTTTCCGAATCCTTCATATGCTTTAATTGAACCTATACCTCCTGTAACATACATCTTAGCTTTTACCATTTTCAACCAAATTCTCTTTAATGCATTTAATAATGATTCATCCCCTTTCTCAGAGTAAAGATCAGCTATACCACAATATAGATACATAGCTCTAACTGCGTGTCCTACAGGGTCATATGCATCCCTTACAGGTATATTTAATTGCAAAAATTCACCGTTAAGATGCGCTTTAATTAATTTTATCCAATCCCTTACCGTGAGATTCACTAACCATTCATTAATCTCGCCTTTTTCTTCTAAACCTTCTCTCTTTTTAATTTTTTTTAACGTGTGTACCATTAATATCATGTCAAAATATTGATTAAGAGCATATGTCTTAAAATTTGAAATGTTTCCCCTTCGATTAATGAAGTCCTCCGCAAGAAGTAAATAATCGCTTCGCTTAGTAATTCGATATAATTCAATTAGAGCTAATTCTATTTCTGCATGACCAGGAGCACCTTTTCGCTTTCCTCCTAAAAAGATCTTAACAAGTAAATCTGCAAATTTTTTTGCAATATCTAATAGTGTTTTTTGACCTGTTGCATTATAATGAGCTATTGCTGCTTGAAATAGATGTCCTGCACAGTATAATTCTTCCATTAACTGTAGATTTGTGAATCTTTTATGTATAAAGTAAGGAAAATAAAATGTGTTAACGTATCCATCTTTCATTTGTGCTTTTTTAATTAAATTTACAATCTCATTAACTTTTTCTTCCAATTTATTATCTTTATTAAGTTGCAATATGTAACAAGCAGCTTCCAACCACTTATATAAATCAGAATCGTAGTAAAATTCTCCTCTTTTCACCCCTTCCTTAAGTCCTGCTACAACTCTAAAATCATTAACATGTTTATCCTCAAGCTTTTGATATTGATGAAAAATTGACACTTCTCGGTTAATCCTCTGCCTTTCAGTCCAGAATTTATCTTTAATTTCCACTTGATGGAAAGGAATGTGTTGAAGTTTATTGTAGGGATGGTTTTGAATATTTATTTTCATTTTAGATTAAAATATTAAATAAATAATTAAGAGAGAGAATTAACAATTACAAATAATTCTTCTTCCAGCTATTTTACGAGTAGTTTCTTTTTTTAGAAAATTATTAGTACTATTGGTAATTTTTTTATTTATTGAAATTCAAATTTAAAAGTAATCTATTCTATTTAAGGAAAAAACTATGATCGAGGTATATTGGATAAATAGAAAAAAGCAAGAAGAAAAATTACATGGTTATATCGAAAGTAAACAATTTTTAGATAAAAAAAGAAAACCAAGGGCATATGTGGAAAGTAAAACTTTCTACTTTAGGCAAGATCGTCCAGCAATGACTTTAGATGATGAAAATATAATAGTTGATAGTAAAACTGGAGAAAAATTAGGATACTTAAAAGATTTTAAAATATATGACTTAGATAATTCACTCTGGTATGAATTATCTAAGGAAACGGGCGAAGTTTTAGATTATGATGGTTTAGTTGTATTTAAACTTAAAGGAAATCTTGATAAGCTCGATGAAATCACCTTTTTGGGTTTTTGTGGACACTTTCTTGAGGTTTTTTGTTAATTAACTTTTGTAACTATATGAATTAGAGGTTTTCCAATCTTTCTTGTTCTTTTTGCTTCTTTTTTTCTATTTTTTTCTTTTGTTTTTCTAGCTTTTTACGCCTTTTTGCCTCTTGTTTCGCTTCTTTTTCTTTTTGTTTTCTTTCTCGTTTTAATCTTTCAAGTTCCAGTTTTTCTTTTTCAATAGCTTCTTGTTCTTGTCTTTCCCTTTCTAGACGTTCCCTTTCTAATCTTAATCTCTCTTGTTTCTCTCTTTCAATTTTTTCCAATTGTTCTTTTTCTAATTGTTCTCGTGCTAGTCTTTCTTTTTCTAAGCGGATTCGTTCGAGACGTTCTCTCTCTTTTCTTTCCTTCTCTTGTTTTTCTCTTATGATTCTTTCTTGTTCTAACCTTTCTAATCTTTCTTTCTCTAACCGAGCTTTTTCTAATTTTTCTCTTTCCAATCTTTCATTTTCTTCAATCTCAAAAAGCCATTCGTCTAATTTTCGAATCAAATCCCCTTTTTCTTTTTCTGATAATCCAAAACCTTGTTCTTTTTTAATATAAATATTGGCATATTTACTCATCTCCCAGATTTTTTTCTGATGCAATGTGGATGAGCTAACGCTCATTTGTCTTGCAATTTCCCTTGCGAGTTCAAAAGCGTGACCAATAGATCGCATTTCATAATTTTCTTCAATTACTTTCTTTAAATATAGAAGTATCTGTTTAATATCTGCTTTAGGTGGAGATGGTAATGGTTTAACTTCGACATTCTCAGATTTTAAAGTATCTAATTCAAATGCTTCCTGTGTGATTTCTTGTGTTGGTATGGTTCCAATATCGGAACCTTGAATATCAATTAAGTTCGAGTCTGAGGTTTGCTCTACGAGTCTAGGTAATACTTTGGGTTCTTTTTTTGCTTTTCTCTTAAATTGTACTGGCCAACTGATAAATGAATAAAGGCGATCTTCTGCTGAAGCGAAGAGCGATTCTTTAGAGGCTTTTTTAGTGAATGAATCTCTTTGTTTCGAAGAAATTAGTGA
>JBHLNY010000340.1:0-3378 GCA_048941065.1 Promethearchaeota archaeon | reverse complement strand
AAATACGTTATATGTGAATATATATCATATATATTTTCTCTTCACTCGCGATAAAAATCCTCATCCAAGGCTGGGTCCAGCATCAGTTCGCTTTTCGTTTTAGCTCTTCCATCCTTAGCATGTGGTTTTCGTACCAGCATGTCACCGTATTTCTCGATTTCACGCGCATCCTCTGCGAGGCGAGCAGCGGTCTGTGCAATCTCGTGAGATGATGTTACAAGCGGAATGTATTTGCCGCTTTCCTTTTCTGCGAAGCAAGCTTGAACGTTGATTTCAGCTATTTTCTCTGCCAGTTCATAAGCGGCCATGGCTTTGGCCTTGGCGTAAGGATTCTTGAAGTTGGATTTGTCGCGGATCGTATTCACGTCAATTATGAGGCTGGGCAGGACGGGGTTAATTCCTTTTTTTATGGCGTATATGACCTTGTCGATTTCCTGATGAATGATTCTGTAGACTCCTACGATTGCGAGTACCTTCATGATGTTGGAATTGAAAATAGCCATTTCAATTGGATCTAAGAACTCTTTTCTGGCTCCGATCAGTGGGTCGCCTGTGATGATAATGTAGCCTAGTCCTTGTCTTTCTAGGTCGGTTTTTACACGTTTTGCGGGGGCGTCTGAAATGACTATGCTGGGTACACGCGTTCTTGCTAGGCTTTCCCTGACTTTGGTCGGTCCTGGTATTGAAACGTTTGGAGATATGAAAACCATGAGGTCTGGATCAAACTCGAAGAGTTTCGGCAGAGCTTCTTCTACGTCTTCAGGTGCCATCTTCGAGCCTGTTGTTACCGTTCTGGTCTTAATGTCTTGTCTGTCAGCTAGTTCGTCAAGGAGGAATTCGAAAAGAGGCGAGGAGGCGATGTTGCCGCATTTGAAGACTCCGACTTTCTTGAATTTCTGCTCTGTCAAATTTGAGCCACACATAATTGATAATGCTTCTGAATGTTTAAAGATTTGTTCCTGAAAGAATGAAACCTCCTTTAGCGCGCACTCTTGGGTCAGAATTGAATTGTTCCAAAAGTTTTAAACGAAGATTGGGCATCCTTACATCCAAGTGATCATCTGTGGATTCGACCAAATTGAGCTTCGATGAGTCATTGTTGAAAAGCGTGGTGGCAACTGGAAAATGTGTAGGCTGCGGTACATGCGTACTCACGTGTCCTTTCAACTGCCTCGAGTTGATGGAAGAAAAGCCCAGCTTGGTACAGGAGTGTAAAGACTGTGGCATTTGTGCGAAATCGTGTCCGCAATACTTGTGGTCGTTGCCAGAAGCTGAGAATTTCGTGTTTGGCAGGGAAAGGAGAAATGACGAAGAGTTCGGTATATATCGTAAGCTTGTCATGGCCCAGGCAAAAAATGACGAAGTGCTGAACGTCTGTCAGGATGGCGGGTCGGTCACTGCGCTCTTGTTGTTTGCTTTGGAAAATGGACTAATCGATGGAGCTGTTGTCGCCGGAGTTAGCAAAGAACAGCCTTTTCTGCCAGTTTCGAGACTTGCAACAATAACTGAAGAGATCATGCAATGCGCTGGAACAAAATACTGCTACGCGCCCAACATTTTGGCATTGCGCGAAGTAGTCAAGCATCAGAAGGCAAATATTGCATTCGTAGGGCTCCCATGTCAAATACGCGCAGTAAGAAAGATGCAGATGTCCGGTCTGAAAAAATACGTTGGTCCAGTAAAATTCTTGATCGGACTTGCATGTTCAGAATGTTTCAGCTATGAAGGGCTTATGAAAAAGCACATCCAAGCAACATTGGATATCGACTTGAGCACGATAAAGAAGATGAACATAAAGGGAAAGATGATTATCACGACAGAGTCAGGAACCCAGACCATGTCTCTAGCGGAAGCAAAGCAATACGCACGAAAAGGTTGCCGATCCTGCGAGGACTTTAGTTCTGAGCTAGCAGATGTCTCGGTGGGAGGCGTGGGGTTAGACAGATGGACATTCACGGTTATTCGTACAGACAGAGGCGAAGAGCTCTTTTCAAAGGCCGAAAAAGAAGGAGTAATCAAATTTAGGGATGTGAAAGAAGAACCAAATGCGCTAAATCTGCTGAATAAACTTTCAAGAAAGAAAAGGCAGAATGCAGTCTCCTGGTTGAGGTTGTAAGTAGTCATCTCAGAGTATCAAAACCCTACTCCTCCTCATCACTGCAGAGATCGACCGGATCAAAATCGTTTCTTGTGATTGCTTCATCTTCGGGCTTGATCTGCAATGGAAGAATCATGCAGTTGCGTCTATAATTCATAGCTTAGTGATTCGCCAGAAGACTATAAATGCTGGGACAATGATAATTAGAGCCTGAGTCAAGTTAAACACCCCTATGTAAGCAAGCAAGCCCAACACAACTGGCTCAGGCATCTTGTAAAATGCCGGAAGCAAATAGTAATTGGCAATTGTCATAACTGTGACTCTCGATAATACAGCAGTTGCAGATTTTAATACAACGTTCTTTCTAATCACCGCAAAACCAAGCAGGGTCGCCAGCTCTGCAACCAGCTTGAAAACTCCTCCAAAGACATTTCCTCTGATGAAAATTATTGAGCAACCAATCATGCACGTGTAGACCGCGGATAAAGGTCCGTACAACAACAAGCTAATCATCATAGGTATTCCTGTGAGATCCCACGAGATTCTCGGGTAGAGCGGGAATGGAATATCAAAAGGCGGTCCGGGTATAATCTCCCACAAAGCAGAAAGTGCTCCCAGCATACTCGCTGTGGCAATCTCCCTTGTCCCCAATCCTTTCACAGCAACACCATACCCTACGGGATGTGGGTTTTACCGTTGTGAGAATATAAAGTTGCTCCATAACGGGCCCAGCAATTTCCGATGCACGTTTGATGATGTCAAGAGTAACAATGCGTCAGAAACAGAAGACGAGCGCGCGCGAAATCGCAATAGTGGCAGAACTGCAGAAAGACGAGATCGATTGAAACGATTTGTTGCTGTGCAGTCTCACCAACGTCAAAAAGGTTCGATCGATGCATGAAGAGGGGCATGCGTCAAGCATTCGTTCTATTCAAATGCTTTTCTTGCAAGATCAGCGCCAAGCACCATGTTTCTCAGTTTTTGGAAACTAGTTTCCCAAGTTCTGGTTCTAAGGCCGCAATCTGTACTTGCATAGATTCTGGCTGGATCATCGATAAGTTTGGCTATGTGCAGAATCCTGTCTCTCACAAGCTCTGGCGGCTCAACAAAGTCTGTGTGCACATCAATTACCCCTAAACCGTAGTTTCCTCGGAATCCATGGTCTTCAAAATATTGTATGTTTTTGTAACCTGTCCTTGTTTCCCCTGTTCCAAGCTGCTTGCTGTCTCTATTTGCAGACTCGACAGCTATCTGGCTACAATTCTCTAGTTCATCAACAT
>JBHLNY010000058.1:0-13918 GCA_048941065.1 Promethearchaeota archaeon | reverse complement strand
CTAAATAATTAGTAATAATTTTCTTAACAGTTTTTTTATTGATTTTTTGTTTTAAATTTGGATTAAATTTTTGGTCAATTTGATTTTCATGATAACCAAGAATAAAAATAATTTGTTTTTTATCACCAGGATTGAGAATATATTTAACATGATGAGAGCCCATTGGTGCCCAACCATGTGCTTCAGAATTATATGATTGTCCCTGTTCAACTACAATAGGGTTCTCCCAACCTCGATATAAACCTAAGAATATGTCTCGTTGTGTATCATAACCTTTAAGAGGTTCTGAACATGCAAAAAAAGCAAAATGATTTCTTCTTTCTCGATATTCAGTTTTATGATAAATAACTCCATCTTCAATTTCAATTTCACCAGTATTAAAATTTCTTTGAAAGTTTGTGGCATCATCTTTAGCATCCCATAAACAAAACTCAATACAAGAGAAGATTGATAGATCAATAGCAGTTTTACGGTGATTTTTCAGTGTGACACGCCAAATTTCTAGGTTATCCCCTAAAGGAACGAAATAACAGATTTTTGCTTCTACATTCTTGTAAATAGACCTAATTATGGTATATCCTAATCCATGTCTACAACTATATTGTTCTAAATTACATCGAGTAGGCTGCCAAGTCGGTGACCAAAATTCTCTTTTTTCGTTATCCCGAATATATATATAACGACCACCAAAATCAACAGGAACATTATTATAACGATATCGAGTTACTCGTCGCAATCTTGCGTCCTTATAAAAAGAAAATCCTCCAGCAGTATTGGAGATTATGCCAAAATACGACTCGCATCCTAAATAATTAATCCATGGAAGTGGAGTATCTGGTTGAGTAATCACATACTCCTTTTTTTCATCATCAAAGTATCCAAATTTCATCTAATACACCATTTCTATAAAATAAATTCATAGGTATATGACCAAAATGTATATCGATTATAATATTTCAATATTTTCATTTTATTTTCAACTACAACAAAAGTTGATTATTATTTTTTTAATCAAATTTCCACTGTCGATAAAGACTTGGTACACATGCTAATAAATTCTTAGTATATGGATGAGTAGGATGGAGGAAAACGTCTTCCGTTTGACCCTTCTCTACTATACTTCCATTTTTCATAACTATTACCCTATCAGAGATATATTGAGCCTGTCCAATATCATGGGTAATAAAAAGTACTGAGAAACCCTCTTCTTTCCTTAAAAACTCAAGAAGATTTAAAATATCTGCTCGTGCGGATGCATCAATCATACTTGTTGGTTCATCTGCGATTAATAGAATAGGTTTGATAAGCAAAATCCTAGCGATGAGAAAACGTTGTAATTGACCTCCACTAAATTGATGAGGGTACCGACCTAAAACTTCTTCGGCATTGATTCCTATATTAGCTAAAACATTCGCAATAATTCGTTTTTTTTCGTTACGAGAGATTGAACCCCTAAGAAAGTTAAATGCATTCCTTGTTAATCGTTTTAATGAACGTGTTATAATTTGTTTATGTTCAATGACAATTGATTCCCTTAAAAATTCTTTTTTCAATTTGTCTAAAACATACATGATAATTTGTTTTTTTCTATTATGAGAAATCCACCCCAAATGGAAATTTAGAGCTTTTCTTAATAAACGATCAATTTTATAAAAATAATTAAAGGAACTGAATGGATCTTGAAAAATTACCTGCACTTGTTTGTAATAGTCTCGCTTTTTAATCTTAGTAATATCTACACCATTAAAGTACACACAACCACTGGTTGGTGTAATTAATCGTAAAATCATATTAGCTACTGTTGTCTTACCACTTCCACTTTCCCCTACCAATGATACTACCTCTCCTTTATTTATTCTAAATGATATATCTTTAGCACCAATTACTTTTTTATGTTGAAATCTTCCTGAAGTATAAATTTTCGTTAAATTTTTAATTTCTAAGATTTTCCCGGTTGCTTTTATTATTATCACCCAATTTTTTTTTTCGTAAATAAAAATATTATTTTTTTTATAAAAGAATCCAAATATAACCAGCACTTAACTGGACGCTCTTTTCCTTTTGGGAAAAAATATGGAGGTGGATTAACTCTACAAAGATCCATTCTATTCGGGCATCTTGGATGAAATCTACAACCTGGAGGAGGGTATCTAAGATCAGGGGGTTTTCCAAGAATACAACATAATTCAGTTTCTGCTGTACCATCAGGGTTAAAGGATGCTATTGAAGATAATAATCCCTTAGTGTAAGGATGTAGAGGATCCCTAAGAATATCTTCAATTCTTCCATCTTCAACGATTTCCCCTGCATACATTATAATACATCTTGAACATATTTGTGCAAGGGTGGGTAAATCATGTGATATATAAAGAATAGTTTCAATTACATTTTTCTTTTTAAGATCTAATAACATATTGATAACTAATTTCTGTGTTGTAACATCTAAAGCACTTGTGGGTTCATCAACAATTAAAAGATTAGGATTCCATAATGTTGCTATACCAATAACAGTCCTTTGTTTCATTCCACCGCTAAGTTCGTGAGGATACAGACTTAAAATAGATTTGTCTAATCCTATGGTCTTAAAATGACTAATTACAAATCGAGAGACTTCTTGTTTATTCGGTTTCCTCCCAGTACGTTCTCTCATTACATCATATATAAGATTCTTGATCTTTTTAACTGGATTTAAGGAATTCAATGCTGCTTGTGGTACACACCCTAAAATTTTACAAAGAACCTTTGTTCTTAAAATCTCTTTGTCAATTTCATAAATATTATATCCATTTACAATAATAGAACCTTGTTCATAATGTAATAATGGTCTTGGTAAACCTGTGATAAGTTCAATTAACGTGGATTTACCACATCCAGATTCTCCAGCAATTCCTAGAATTTCTCCCTTTTTAACCTTAAAGGAAACATTATCTATAGCATAAATTGTACCAAATGTACCTCTATAATATCCTCTAAGATTATTTATTTCAAGTACAATATTGTCAATCATTTTTGATATCATACACTACCAATTAATAACTTGTTTTCACTTCATTTTTCCCGTAATTTTGGATTAAAAACTTGAACCATGCTGGAATGAACAATATAAATCAATACTATGAAAATTGTCAATATTAAACCTGGTGGTACCCAAAGATTATATAAATTTCTAACAACATGACCGAATTGTTGACTCCAATGTAACATAACCCCCAAGGTTACAATTTCTTGTTGTCCTAATCCTATCATTGAAATTGCTGCTTCAGTTATTATTGCAATACCAATGATAATTATAAATACTAAAAAAATATATGAGAATAAATTGGGCATTACCTCCAAAAATGCGATTTTTAGTTTGTTTTCACCTGTAACTTTTGCAAGTTTAACAAAATTTCGTTCTTTCAAGCTTAACACTTCAGAACGAATAGATCTAGCGGCCCAGGGCCAATTAAATAAAGCAATAACGATAGCTACAATCATCATTGAGCGAACTTCAATCATAGTATTAAGCAATAAAATAAATGGAATCACAGGGAAAGCTAATGATATATTAGTTATTAATGAGAAGATCTCATCGACTGTGCCACCAATGTAAGGACCTATGACTCCCATAAATATTGCAATTGCTACACAGATAGAACCAACAAAAAAGCCAAATAAAATTGAATTCTTCAGTCCATGAATAAGTAAAACTAATTGATCATAACCATAATCGTTTGTACCTAATAAATGGTCCATTGATGATGGGCTACGATCATCTGGTACTTTTATATAATTATTAAAAAAATCGCTTAGATCTTCTAAATTTGATATGCTATCAATTTTAGAATAATCAAAAACGTACTTATAGTAAATTGTTAAAGGGTGAGGTGATATTGCTGCTAATATAAATATTGTTAATATAGTAGTAATTAAAATAGAAATTACAATAATCTGCTTTCGATAAGCCTTAAAGACATCCCTAAATTTCTCTTTTTTTTTTTTAAAAATAATGGGTGTCTCTTTTTGTTTTTCTATTAATTTTTCTAATTCTACCTTTATACTCAACCTTAACCCTCCTTCCCACCAGTTTTTATTCTTGGATCTAAGAACCCATAAGTTATATCAATTATGAAATTACCAATAGCTATAATTAATATGGTGATGATAAATGTACCAATAATTAAGGGATAATCATAACTCAAAAATGCTTTATATGTAAGACTTCCAAGACCTGGCCATAAAAAAATCCATTCAACGATTAAGGTTGCTCCCACTAATTCATTAAAACGCAGATTTAAGCCTGTAAACTGAGGTAATATAGCATTACGCTTAGCATATCTGCGTAACCTACGATCACGAAATCCTAATTTTTTACAAAATAATATGTAATCAGAATCTAATTCATAAATTGTCATAGAACGCATTCCAGTTGCCCAACCTCCTGTAAAACAAATAATTAAAGTTAAAAAAGGAAGCCAATATTGCTTTAATAGAGCTAAAATTACTTTTGGATCAAGGCTCAAATCTGGTGTAGGGTTGTATGGTACAATACGGTATTTTAGAATAAAAATATCAAAAAATATTAAACATACCCAGAAGTAAGGTGCAGATTGAAGAAATATAAACAGATAGTAAGCAAAAGTATTTGTTTTTTTCTTTTTAAATCCTATATGAGCTCCAATCCAATTTCCTAAATAAAAAGTAACTATAATTGCTGGAATTACAAGAATTAATGTATATGGAAGATATATGAATACAACTTCTGATACAGGAGCAAAATGCCAAGAAAAGGATTCTCCGAAATTAAATTGCAAAAAATCGATCCAAAAGCTTATATATTGCTCCAAAAGAGGTTTATCAAGTCCTAGATACCGTCGTAATTCTGCTCTTTCTGCATACCATTGTTCTAATTGTTCTGGAGTTGCACCAATAGGAGGTTTAAATATAGAGGCCAATGGATCTCCAGGTAATAGACGTGGAATGAGAAAAGCAAGAGAAACTGCTATAAACACAAGTAACACATAAAATGCTAATTTTTTTAATACAAAGTGTAAATAAGAATTATTAAGTACATTTTTAACTATACTAGCAATTGGATTCTTCTTTTTGTCCAATACTTCAGTTTCAGGCATAAAATAAACATTTTCTTTTTTTCCCGTTAGATCAGATATCGTTTTCGTCATTTTCATTCATCCATATAAAAAACATCTTCATTGTTATTTATTTTTTTCTCAGGAAATACATAAATATTATTAGGGAAAAAAAAAATTGGAATTATTTATTAAATTTTAATTGTTCTAATCTACTCCATCCTTTTTTTCTAACTTCTTTAATCTTATTTTTATAACAACAATCGTTGAAATGACACCAATAAAAGCGAATAGTAATAAGCCTCTCCATGGAATTAATTCCTCTTCTTTAATAGATATTTCTGAAGGAACAAGATTAAGAATTAATCTCTGTTTTAATGCTGCGCTAGTTATTTCAAATGCAGTGGCCAACTGTTGGTAATCATTGGTTTCTGTTATCCAACCATCCCAATATTCTGTACTATAGGTATACCAATAACCATTTACATGAGTTGGAATTGCAGGTATTTCGCTTGCTAAAAGTTCCTGCATTCTTGAAGCAGCAATTTTTTGTTCTATAGATCCTGGTGTTAAGCTTTCGTATTGTTCAAAAAGATTATAAAATTCAGCATTAACCCAACCAGTTGAGTTACCCCACCATGCATGTACACCTCTTTTACCCCCAAACACTGAAAGAGGAGTATTAAGAAGGTGTGGATTTACAACATCTAATACCATATCAAAATCGAAATTATCAACAGCAGGTTGGTAAAAGGATGAGAAATCGACTTCACGCTTTGTACAGGTTATATTTATATCCCAGAAATTTTGAGCCCATGCTTCAGCAGCTTTTATGACGTCTGACCAACCAGCTACAACATAGATCTCCCAACCACCAAGTTCAACATTTACACCAGCAGTTACAGCATCATCATCAGTAGCTCCAGGCCATCCTAGATATTGAACAGGAACATCATCAGTATACCATTTACCATTTTTTAGATAACAATAAGTATCTAATATCTCTGCCGCTTTAGATACATTATATGAGATCCCGTACTGTTGTTGAATTGTATCATTATATACACCTGCAAGATTATGAACATAACTTTCATTATCAATCCATCCTTGTTTCGCTCTTCTCCAATAACCACCTGAAGCAAATAGATTTATAGCATCATAGTTTAGAGAATAGGCCATTGCTTTTCTCAACCAAGTTTCAACAAAGGGATATCTCTTATGATTAAAAGCTACTTCTATTACCGAACCTAAGCTAACATAATAGGGTAAGCTATCATAAAAGGTACCTAGATTTGGATTTAAATCTTGTACAACAGAAAAACTATCAACAAATCCAGAGCTTAAATCAACAGCACCCGTTATTAAAGCGGTTTCTTTACCTGTATTAGTGTCATAATGCCTTAATCCTATATATTTAGCATTAGGAATACCGGTAGAGTTAGGAAGATCCGTATGAATTCTTCCTAAACCCCACCAATCATCTCTTCTTTCATAAATATCTTCATATCGAGTACTTGATCTATAATAAGGTTGATAAGGACCAGAACAAACCTTATAGGAACTATTAAAACTAGAATCAAACCAATCATTTGTGTAGAAATTAATCTGACTTAAATCTCCACCCCATTCATATTTAGCTATTTTTGACCATACATGTTCAGGAAGGATAACAATAAAAGTTCTTAACCAATCTTCAACTACTACACTAAAATTATATTGACTATTCACGTATATTCTCAAAGTATGAGGATCAATTTTTGTAATACTTTTAATTCTAGCTTGCATATTTCCACCATGTCTCCATGTGGCATTAGCTAGTCTAAAAGTATAAATAACATCATCTGCATCGATTGCTTCACCATCTGACCATTCTGCATTTGGATTTAGGGTAATATGTAGATATGTCCCATCAGGTGCCCAATTATAGCTCTCTCCAATAACTGGAATTAATTTATCCTTATAATAATCATACCCAAATAATGGTTCATACATATAAGCAATACCATATGCGATATCCCAATTATAAGGCATAAGAGAATTAGCTTTTGTATCATAGCCAGTTGCCCAAACGATTTTATCTCTGTCTACTAATGAAGTTTGCGATAATGTAGGTCCAATCGGAAGAAGAAAAAATAGCAATGTAGTACTTAGAAGTAATAATTTTGTATGATTTTTCATTTTTTTCACCAATTTGAATTTATTAATTCTATTTTTTTTTAATAAAATGATTTTTTCATTAGATTATTTTCATGTATATTTCTATGGATTTATTATTTAAACATTTCTGTAAATTTTGTGGATTTTTTTAAATTTTTCGTTTTCAAACGCTTTTAAACTTTAAATAGGAATAGCACTCCATTATAAATACTTTTTTAAATGTCTTTATTTATGATTATTTATTGATAATAGAAACAATGTTTAGACGATATAATGTCCATAACTATATTTAAGATCACAAACTATATGATTTGAAAATTGAGCATATTATAGGGACTATAAATGAAATTTGGATACTTTGATGATGAGAAAAAGGAGTATGTGATTACCCAACCAGATACTCCACTCCCATGGATTAATTACTTAAGTAATGGGAAATATTGTGCTATGGTTTCTAATACTGGAGGAGGATATAGTTTTTATATAGATCCACGAGAACAAAGAATTCTTCGATATAGATATAATAATCTTCCTATAGATAGACCAGGTAGATACATATATGTTAAAGATACTCAAACTTCAGAATATTGGTCTCCTACCTGGCAACCTGTTATGAAACAACTTGATAAATACGAATGTAGACATGGATTAGGATATACAAGAGTAAAATCTTCTTATCAAGGTATAAATGCCGAAATTCTCTATTTTGTACCTCTGGAGGATAATTTGGAGATTTGGTCTTTAACTTTACAAAATACAACCTCAGCAAAAATGGATTTAAGAATTTTTTCATATGCTGAGTTTTGTCTTTGGAGTGCGATAGCAGATCAAAGGGATCTCCAATATATACAAAATGTTGCTGTTGCTTATTATGATGAAAAAAAAAATGCTATATTTTATTATCTTTTTGATGAATCCTCATACAAAGCTTTTTTCTCATCAAGTGGAAACATTATTAATTTTGATTGTGATCGTGAATCTTTTATAGGTTATTATCGTTCTGAAGCAAATCCTTTAAGTGTTGAAATTGGTGAATGTAGAAATTCTCAAGCTTCCGGGGGAAATCCTATTGCTGCTACTTGTAATGTAATGAGTTTAAACCCTCAAGAATCTAAGAGAATCATTTTCAAATTGGGAGTGGTTAATGAGAAATCTTATGTACCACAGTTAATTCATAAATATGAAAAATTTGATAATATTGAAATTGAATTTTTAAAGCTAAAAGATTCTTGGAATAGTCATCTCGAAAAATATAATGCAAGGACTCCTGATAAAGATTTTAATTCTATCATTAATATTTGGAATCCTTATCAATGTAAAACAACTTTTGATTGGTCTCGCTATGTTTCTTTTTATGAAACTGGCATTGATAGAGGAATAGGTTTTCGTGATAGTAATCAAGATACCTTAGCAATTTGTTATGCTCTTCCAAATTTAGTTCGTAAACGTCTATTAGAATTAGCTAAAAATCAATTCGAAAATGGAAAAGTATATCATATTTATTTTCCTCTGACGGGTAATGGTGATTATCCCGACTATGTTAATCCACTTATGAAATTTTTTAGTGATGATCATTTATGGATGATATATGCAATCAGTAATTATTTAAAGGAAACTGGAGATATGTCAATTTTAGAGGAAACTGTAGATTACGTTGAGGGATCTAAAGAAATTTTATATGAACATCTTAAGAAGGCAATAGATTTTACCAATAACAACATAGGACCCCATGGGTTTCCCTTAATTGGTACAGCTGATTGGAATGATACGCTTCAGCTTCATGGACCAAATAAGAATGGAGAAAGTGTAATGGTTGCTATGCAATTCCATAAAGCATTATTAGAAATGAGTGAAATTGCAAAACAATTTAAGGTTAAAAATGATTTTGTTAAATATAAGAACTTAGCACATAAAATAAATGAACATATAAATAAATATGCATGGGATGGTCAGTGGTATATTCGTGCTTTCACTGACGATGGAGAAATTGTTGGAAGTCATCAAAATAAAGAAGGATCAATTTTCCTAAATACTCAATCTTGGGCTGTTTTAAGTAAAGTCGCCCCATTAGATAAAAGATTTCAGTGTATGGATTCTGTTAGAAGATTTCTTGTTACTACATTAGGTATTAAATTATTTCACCCTCCTTATACCAAATACTATCCAGAATTAAAAGGGATAAGCACTTTTCCACCAGGTCTTAAAGAAAATGCTTCAATATTTTGCCATACTAATCCTTGGGCAGAAATTGCTGAATGCATTTTAGGTAGGGGTGATATAGCATACGAATATTATAAAAAAATTGCGCCAACTACTAAAAATGAAATTGCAGAAATACATCAAACTGAACCTTACATCTTTTCTCAAATGATAACAGGTAATGATCACCCAAAATTCGGAGCTGCTAAAAATTCATGGCTTACAGGAACAGCATCATGGACAATGAAAGCTGCTACAGATTGGATTCTTGGAATAAGGCCTGATTTTCATGGTTTAGTGATAGATCCATGTATTCCGAAAAAATGGAAAAAGTTTAGAGTTATTAGAAACTTCAGAAATTCTATTTATGATATTCGGGTTCAAAATCCAAACCAAATATGCAAAGGAATAAAAAAAGTAAGAGTGAATGATGTAATACAGGAAGATAATCTCTTACCTGTCTTTAAAGACAGTAAAAAAAATAACATAACTATAGAGCTGGGATAAAGTGCGTTCTCTGCACTTAGTCTTTTTAAATAAATACCAAAAAATATAAACTAAATAAGGATACTAAAAAGTAAAAAAAGTAAAGAAATTACATTCAGCTTTTTTCTAATTCCATCTGAGCAATCGCTTTTCCAGAACGAAAAGGTATATCTTCAAGCTTTTCTCCAGATGTGTATTTAAATTTATCTTTAAATGCCTCATTTAATGATTGGAAGTATAGAGATAAGGGTAAATGTTGAGGACAGTTATTATCACAATTACCACATTCTACGCAGCGATCTGCAACATGTGCTATACGTGTTAATTGATATGACTCTTTATTAATAATTTTCTCTTTTCGTTTCTTTTGTAATATACAATCAACACAATAACATACAGGACATCCACGAATACAAGTATTACACATAGTACAGGCTTGAAGCTTAGCCATCTTTTCTTCTTGGGAAAGTTTACTCCACTCTTCTAAGTCTTTTGCACGTTTTGCGATTGCATTTTCTTTAATCTCCTTAACCTTATCTGTATGGGCTTTTTTAATGTCATTAGGAATTGATTTTTTATCAATTTTTGACTTCTCTAATACATCATTACCTTTATCAGAATACACTTTTAAAATGATTTGATCTGATTCTATAGGAATTCCTATATCACTAATTCCCAAATCTGCTACAACAGGGATTTTTCTTGTACATCTTGAGCAATTTTCTGCAACAGTTAAATCAATTTCTTTGGTTTTTCCATTATCAAACTGCAGAATTAAACCTTTATCTCCAATTTTTTCTTTCACTACTTTTGTTGGATCGATTTCTTTATAACTTCTCATTTGCCGTGATACATTAATTACCATTCCACGATCGTCAAAAGCTATGATAAATAAATTTTCTAAATTTACTTGTCTTATTTTTGCTAATTCAATTAAAGCTCTTGTATCGCAAGGTCGAGCAATGAGAGCTACCTTTTCTTTCATTGCTCCCTCTAATGATTTGTGTAAATACTTTGAAGCAGAATCTGTTCTAGCATACCCATACGCAATCAAGTTTGTTAATGGAAACACTTTGATATCTTCTGGCTTTTCAAATAATTTCGGTTGTACAGTGAACCTATCTTCTTTTTCAGTTTTTTTATCTATTCTAGTTTCGGCTCCAATTATCTTATCTGCAATTTTTTCTTTCAATAATGTTTCTAAAATCTTTGGAAAATCTTCAATCTTTATTAGATAATCTGCCATTGTATCCATGTAATTCCAACTCTAAATTTTCAATTTGATTTTTTCTTATAAAAACACTCTTAAAATTTTTCCTAATATTATTTTTTCATATCAATTTATTCCTTATTAATATTACAATTTTATGTGTCAATGGTGCAACCATTTCTTCAGCTGAGTTCTCATTTTTTCTAACTCAGCGTCATTAGTTAACACATTAATTTTTAAGCCTCAGCTTTAGCTTTAGCTTTTTCTGTTGTGTCGCCTTCAGTTCGCAAAGGACTTGGACCTAAATCTCGTATTACCTTATCGAAATCTGTTGCTTCCTGTTGAAACTTTTGACCTTCAGCAGCAGTACAATATCCAAAATAAAGACGCTTTTCATTGATTCCTACAGTTTTTAACACTTCTTTTAAATATTCGACTAGACGATATGCAAAATAATTTCCTTTCTCGTAATCACATTCTGTAGGGTATCATCCAATAATCATTACACCATCCGCACCTCGTCCGAATGCCCGCATCACCAAATCTGATCCAATCCTTCCCGTACAAGGAACTAACACTGTTCTAATAGATGATGGATATTGAGCACGAATAGTACCGGCCATATCTGCTGAACCATATCCTCATTTCCAGCATAAAAATGCTATAATTTTAATATCTTCCTTACCTGCCATATTATCTACCTCTTTAATCCTCAATGGGAAGTAATTCATCAATTAATGCCATATACTGATCATCTCTAAAGTATGTAAGTTCAATTGCTTTAGAGGGACAGACAGCTTCGCAAGTTCCACAACCTCGACATAGAATAATATCCACTTCTAAATTTCCTTTTTCATTTACTGAAATCGCGTTATATGGGCAAGACTCTATACATTTATAGCATTTGGCACATCGCTCATCTAAAGGTGTAGCTCGGATTAATTCCATGACATATTCTTTTTTACCCATTGGAATACCTGCGGTTGATGCAGCTCCTTTTGCTTGACTTACCGCCTTATCTATCTCCTTCTGCCCTTGAGCAGAGCCACAAATGTAAATTCCTGGAACTTTAGTACTAATTGGATCGAGGCGAGCATGGTACTCCTTTAAAAATCCATCTGGACTTTTTTCCATATTTAATACTCTCGCGATTTCCACAGTACCTTCAGATGGAAGTGATGCTGGTGACAATACAACCATGTGGAATTCCATTTCAACTATTGTATCGGTACCAACAGGTTCAAACTGTACTTTTAGGTTTTTAGTTAATGGATCTTCTTCAATTTTACCTACCATTCCTTTTAAGAAGATAATTCCTGCTTCTCGTGAACGTCTGTAGTACTCTTCATAATCTTTTCCTGCACATCTCATATCTATATAACAACAAACTATTTGAGAGTCAGGATATTCCGATTTGATGAGCTTTGAGTTTTTAAGTGATAAATTACAACATATAACGCTGCAATGAGCATTTTTATTTATATCTCTCGATCCAACGCAATTAATGAACAATACTTTAGTAGGGCGTTTACTATCAGAAGGTCGTTTTAAATGTCCATAAGTCGGACCATTAGGTGCAAGAATCCTCTCCAGCTCGATTTGATTTATAACATTATCGAAAGTACCATATCCATAATCTGGTCCTTGATAGAGATCCCACCCTGTAGCAACAATTATAGTACCAACTTCGAGATCAATTTCTTTATCTTGAATACTAAAATCAATAGCATCCTCTTCGCATGAATCAACACATGCAAAACATTCTACACAAGATTCCCTAGTAACATCATATAATGCAGGAACGGCTTGAGCGAAAGCAATATCAATACATTTTCTTGCAGAAAGGTTTTCATCAAAATAGTTAGGAACATATATAGGACAAACTTCTTCGCAAGCTCCGCAACCAGTACATTTAATTTCATCTACAAACCTTGATTTCTTTTGTATTTTAACTCTGAAATTTCCAATGTATCCATCAACATCTATGACTTCACTATATGATAAAATCTCAATATTTGGATGACGATTTGCTTCCAGCATCTTAGGTCCGAGAATTCATATTGAACAATCGTCTGTTGGGAAAGTTCGATCCAATTGACTCATCCTACCTCCAATTGTAGTGTTCTTTTCAACGAGGTAGACTTTAAATCCAGCGTCACCTAAATCTACAGCAGCAGACAATCCAGCAATTCCTCCTCCTACAACTAGAGCCACCGGTTTAACAGGTACAACTTTGATTGGAACATCTTCTAATAGTCTAGCACGTGCTATTCCTGCTTTTATGAGTTCAATCGCTTTCTTTATTGCTTTTTCACGTACTTCTGGAGCTTGATGAACAAAGCTACAATGTTCTCTTATATTAACAAATTCCAAATATCTAGGAGGTAAACCAGCTTCAGCAAGTATAGCGTGAAAAACTGGTTGATGAGTTCTAGGAGTACAAGCAGCTACAACAATCCTCTCAATTTTACTTTCTTCAAGTTGCTCCTTTATATAAGAAGACCCTCCTTCAGTGCACATACTAAGATATTCGAAAGCTTTTACACCTTCTAATCTATTAAGTTCTTCCACAATTCGAGGAACATCTAAGATACCAGCAATGTTAATGCCTCAGCGACACACAAAGACGCCAACAATTGGCAATTCTGATTCATTATTATCCTTGGTCTGTTTTCCAGACAAATTATCCACCTTCCTTAATTCTTTCCTCCATAGGTTTCTTCTTTTCTACTTTCCTATATCAAGAATTGCTAATCAAAAAATATATTTATGATATTGTAAATAGTCTATATTATTA
>JBHLNY010000339.1:0-3423 GCA_048941065.1 Promethearchaeota archaeon | reverse complement strand
TTACGGACGATCGCGCTTTTTTTGTATTACCACGAGATAAAGACTTTACAATTATAGGAACTACTGATACTGATTTCAGTGGAGATTTATCTAAACCTTTCTGTACTAAGGAGGATGCTGATTACTTAATTAATTCGACAAAATATTATTTCCCAAATGCAGAACTAGATTATGATAATATAATTTCGACATATGCGGGAATTAGACCCTTAGTTATGCAAAAAGGAAAATCTGAAAGCGAAATTTCCCGAAAGCATATCATTTTTTTCTCTGATGATGGTTTATTTACTATAACTGGTGGAAAATTAACTGCTTTCAGAAATATGGCAGAAGATTTATTCAATCACATTGAAGAAAAAAATATTTTCCCCAATATTAATAGAAAAAAGAATTTTTCTAAACAGAAATATATTATTAGCCTTGAAAAAGATGATTGGATAAAAGGGTTAACAAATTCTGGAGTTAAATTAGGTGATGATATAGCTGATCATTTATATCAACAATATGGCAAAGGAGCACTTAAAATTCTTGACATTATTAAAGAAAACGAATCGCTGAAAGAGAAAATTATTGAAGAGAACGATTTCATCGCCGCAGAAATTGTTTATTTGTTAAAATATGAACTAACTCCCCATCTAATTGATGTATTTTGTCGACGAACCGAAATGTCATTATGGATTCATCATAAAAAGGCACAAGAGGCAGCTAATAAAGTTGCAAAGTTAATGGCAAAAGAATATTCTTGGAGCGATGATGTAAAAAAACAAGAAATAGACTCATATATAGGATATATAGCCAAGACAGTAGCTTTTATTAGATAAATTTTAAGGAATAGATTTTTACTAACTTTTTTAATATGACTGAAATTGTTTTCTTAGGTATAAGTATGATCCATCAAATAAAATGTACGATTTCGATAATTCCAGCATATATTTTTAGAACTCTTTTCTTACATGTTATTGTAGACCAATGATTGCAAACTCCTTAACTATATGAAAAGAATCATTCTGAAAGAACAATACACCATTTAATTTCAAAAAATAAAAAAAAAGTTGAAAAAAGTAAGTTATAGTAGATGTTTATGGATTTACCACATTATCTATCTGTATACAAGTTCCATCATTGAGACTAATTCCTGTCTCGCAATCTAGTATATTATTGTGCGATATCATATTGTAAGTATTTGAAGCTGCTACGTAAATTCCATATCCAACATAAGAACCATAGTCAGTATATACATCACATATTGTATTTCCATCTACTACATTATAGTCTGAACCCATATTCATAATAAGTCCATAGATATGACTTCCACTATTCAGAGAATCGTCATGGTCTACAGAATTCCCCGTAATTGTGTTTGAATCGCTCCCCCAGACCCAAATCCCAAAATTTGTAAAATTAAAAATGATATTCCCAGTTATAGAATTGTGAAACCAACTAGCTATATCTAATCCAACGACACAATAACCTATAACATTCCCAACAGCAGTATTTCTTTCTCCATTAATGCGAATTCCTCTATCGGTCATATTTTTAATGATGTTATTTTCAAAAGAGCAAAAATCATTACCTGAACCATGAATTCCAGTTTCCATACCTTCTATATAACATCCACTTACTATTACATTGTCTGTGAAAATCCCTATCCCTCTTCTATTCGCTTCTCTATCCCCAACAATCTGAACATTTTCAATCGTTACTGGATTGTTATTTGCGTCATCAACAAGAATTCCATATACAGGGTTTGATGCACTATCTGACATATCAATTCTTAAATCTGTAATAAGACAAGAAACAGCATCTGATATTTCTATTGCATTTACATCCCCCTGAGGAAATAGACTACCCGCTCCTAAACCTTTGATTGTATAAATTCCTCCGCCATTTAAATCGATTTCTGAGGTCAGAGATATAGCTGCTGTTATGATGATCTCCCCCTTACCTGTACCTATTGCTGTTACTGCTCTATCTATTTCTGCTCTTGTATCACAATAGTAAACATACGGAATCGAGTCAAAATTAGTACCGTCAACTCCATCATCTCCATCATCTCCGTCTTCTCCAGCTGGACCCTCAAACCACCCAGGCTCAGTTAGATAATAATAAACCCCTGCCGCTCCGACTGCTGCAATCAGTACTATCACAACTATTAATAAACCTTTATTTTCCATACTTTTAATTTCACCTTGTTTTTTGATTAAAAATTTTTAAAAATAATTATTTATTGATTGGATTTCTTATTTTAAATTTATATAAAAGTTTTATTTTTTTTCAACTTAAAAGTAGATTATTAGTTAACAATAAATTCTAGATTGGTCTGATACAGAAGACTTTTCAGTTAGATTATGATAATATAATTTCAACATTAAAGCCTCAGATCCAGTTAGTTTAAATTTTTATTAAATTATAATAAAAATTGGATTACCATAAAATTATATTAGAGTAAAAATACAATATTCGTATAATTTTAATATAATTAAAAAACTAAATTTTGGTGCGAATTTATATGGTAGAATGGGTAGATGGCTTTTTTAAACCATTAGCGCAATATGCATGGCTTATGATGGTGATCCTTGCTGTTATGTGGTTAATTTATGCTTCCTACGAAGCTAACAGAAGAGAAACATGGAGGAAATTGACAAAAATAGATGATTGGAATTTTAATATCACTCCTTTTTTAAAATTGTTGACATATGTTGGATTTATTGTGGGTATATTGAGCATATTCAGTGGAGCTTCTGGATTAATACTAGATATACCACCGAGTACAAAATATGCTACTGAAACGGGTAATTCGGTAAATTATTTTACCTCAATTTTCTTAATTATTTTCGGTTTGCTGACGTTCTTTAAACCTTTGAATGATCTTCCGATATCGAGTATAATTGGACTTGCTGCTGCGTCATTAGTTACTGCCATAATTATATGGGTTATTATGGCGCTTGGAGTTTCAATCTCAACTGCGATAGCGGTTGCCTTGATAGTTATATTTTTAATCATATTTGCAATAGTTGCTATAACAGTAAAATTTTACACAGCTGTTCTTATGGGTATTTCAAAAATCATTTCTTGGCCTCCTATTGCATTTATTGCTGCAGTGTTTTGTTTTATTCAGGGAATTATGTTAGTAGCTTTAGGAACATCAATAGCTTAATTATTAAAATCTTATTTTTTTTATTTTTATAATATTTATAAAAAAACAAATCTATGCGAAGGATTTTTATTGACTTCTCCTATTATATCACTTCTTAAGTCGTAACCACAGTTTGAGCATTTATTATCTTCAGTAATATCAATTTTTGAAAAAGAATATCCTGATCTTCCAAAAATTAAATGATTACATTTTGGACAATAAGTATTACTACCGATATCGTGTCTTATGTTCCCAACATATGGAAAATATAAACCAGCTTCTTTTGC
>JBHLNY010000338.1:0-3423 GCA_048941065.1 Promethearchaeota archaeon | reverse complement strand
AAAGGTTTTGAATTTGAAAGCGTCAATTTAAGTGGCAGTAAAGTATATAAGTTAATTAAAGGTTATGCAGGAATTGGGTTTATTTATAATTTAGTTCTTTTAATTTTTGTATGGGCAAGTGATGATGTCCACATAGTAAGAGTAATAATGCGAGCCGCAAGTCCTATTATAGCTATTACTTTTATGTTACCGTTAGTTATATTAATTGATTATAATAATGAGAGTTTTAAAAGAAAATTATGGAAAAAATTGAAAAAATATGAAATAAATAAGAAATTAAACTCAACTATTAAAATTGATATAATTAACAACTATGAAGAGATGCTAAAATCTTAAATTTCTTAGCTTTTTTATTTTTCAATAACTTTTTGCGATATAAACTGTACAACCAGCAGGTTTCCCACATATTAGACAAGTAGCAAATTCATGCTTTTCTTCATCAACCCTAATACCTCGAACAAACCCACCAATTTCTTTTTCAACTACTTCAGCACATCGATAAGCATCCATATCAATTGAGCAGAAACCACAGCAAATTATTTTTCCATTGTTTATTGCTTCAATTGCTGCATCTTTTTCATATACGCACTCGACTTGAGACTCAAAATCTATCAATGATTTTTCTTTTATCTCTTTTGTATAATTCTTAGCGATATCATCAATTTTTGATTCTAATTCTCCTTCTTTAATAACAACTTTCTTACCATCATGCCGTTTGACAATTATAATTTGTCTTTTTTCAATATCCTTTGGTCCAATTTCAATTCTTATTGGTACTCCCTTTAATTCCCAATAATAATATTTATTCCCAACTGATTCGTCAGAATCATCGACTTTAACAATATATTTATCTTTGAAGAGGTTGTATATTTCATTTGCTTTATTCAGCACCATTTTTTCTTTTCCTTTATAAATAATTGGTATAATAATAATTTGAATTGGTGCCAAATCAAATGGTAAAACTAAGCCTTTATCATCACCTAAATATGCGATCATAGCTCCATAATTTCTACTCTGAGCAGGTCCATAGCATGTCTGATAACCATATTTCTCTTCCCCATCCTTATCAACAAATTTTACCTCAAATGGTTTTGCGAAAATTTGTCCTAACAAATGTGTTGAAGGTAGCTGTAGAACCTTTCCGGAGCCCATTAATGCATCAGCTGCATATGTATGAATAGCTCCTGGGAACTTATCCCATTCTGGTCTCTGAAAAAAGATGATAGGAATACAGCATTCATCTTGAAGAATTTGATAAGTTGTTTCCATATCTTCTTTAACTTGCTCTATTGCACCTTCCATAGTAGCAAATACATTGTGCGATTCAATCCAATGGAATTCTCTACCTCTGAAGAAGGGTCTTGTCATTTTTCCTTCGTACCTCCAGACTTGACATGAAAGATATCTTTTAAAAGGTAAATCCTTGTAACTTCTTATCCACATGGCATACATCTTATACAAGGCAGTTTCACTAGTGGGACGTAGTGCTAAGCGTTCAGATAATTTGCCAGAACTTCCAGCTTCTGTTACCCAAAATACTTCTGGTGCGAAACCCTCCACATGTTCTGCTTCTAAAAGGAAATTTGATTCAGGGATAAGAGAAGGCATAGTTAAGGGTAAATGACCCTTTTTCTCAAGTAAATCTTCATATTTTTTATACATCCTCCTTATTGTAATTGTTGCCCATTCTCTATATACAACAAATCCTTTAATATTATATCGAATATCAGCTAATTCTGCTTTATTAATCAATTCTGTGTACCAACCAGAAAAATCTTTATCTTTTGAAATAGTAATACCTGTTAATGGGGCTTCTTTCTTCTTTTTAGCCATAATCAATCATTTCATATAATATAGCAGAAATTAAATATTTTATTAGATAAATTCAATTTCAATTTAGAATTTAATAGAAATTTATTGCTCCTACGTCGATTTTTTTAATAAAAAATATCAACTTATTACACCTATTTATTTAGGATATATAATTCACGCTCAATTTCTTGATATAGTTCTGGATAAATCTTAGCAAACAATCGATACCAATCTCTGCCAATCATTCCTCCAGCAATAAAGCAACATATACAACCGAGGAGAACGACAGTTTCTTGTTCTAAATTGAAAATTTCTTCTGGTAAAAAATATGTTCCATGTATAATTACACTTATAGAAAAACTATTTAATAATATTCCAAAAGGGTAATACAATACTTTTGAAAATTTAAAAAAGTTAACCGATTCTCGAGTAACTTGATTAAATAGAGAGGATACTTCATTTTGATAGCAATTCTTACACAGATCATCTTTTGCTTTAATAAGTCTTAAATGAACTAAATCGTTCCAATCTCTAAAGATTAGAAAGCTTCCAGTAAATAGAAATAAAATTAAAAGGATCGTGTCTATTGCTAAGAAAATTCTTAATTCTCCTTTCATTATCTTGTGTTGGATTAATAAATTACGGATTATCCATAAAAATATTGCTATAATAACGAAGAGAATGCCTACAAACCCTTCATGTAGGTGATAATTTCTAAAAAGTTTGCTGTCATTATTTTTATTTAACGTTTTTTTAATGTATTGCATAAAATTAAGGGTTAAACCTGGAGATAGCATGGAAAAACATAAAATAACAGCAGATCTTCTAATTGTAGACCAGTTCCAAGGACCTAATTCAATTTTAAATAATTGTAATAAATAAGTGATAATCCATAATAGCATTCCAAATATAATTACACAGATAAATATTTTATTATACAGATTATATTCAATCAAAAACATGAGAATGTAAAAAATTATAGTAAAATAGAAAATTGTAAACATTCCATTGATTTTCAATTCGATTGGGGTCTCTAGATTATATTTTTGATTAAAATAAAAGAAAAAGTAGAGAATAAAAAAGCTTAGAATGGTTAAAATAATAATAAGTATTATTTTAAAAGTTTTAATTGTAATTTTTATTAAAACCATAAAATTAATCATCAGGGAGTAATATTGCGCTTGTAATAATAAGACCAGTTTTAATTATTACTTGATATTTTTTTAATTCTAAATATTTTTTTATTTCTTCACCAATTTTGTCTAATTTTTCCTCATCTCCATCATTTAAGATGGTATAATTAATAATAGACTTAGCTGATTTTAATTCTACTAAGTGTGAATTATCTACTAAACCAATCGATACATGGTTAGCTCCGGCAAGTTTAGCAATTTTCTTAATTTCCTCTTCTAAAGCACCAAAAGTAAAATACTGTTTACTTTTCCTCTTCAATTTTTCTAATAAAATTTTTTCTAAATTATCTCGGGAGCTTTTATCATAAAAAGCAGTTAATTCTTGAGCACATATATATTTGTATTTCCCAGAGATCAAATTTTCCTTCTCATAAAGAAACTCTATTAGCTTATTATAATATTCTTGGTCAATTTTCTG
>JBHLNY010000337.1:0-3435 GCA_048941065.1 Promethearchaeota archaeon | reverse complement strand
AAATTTGGTATAGCTGGCAGGAGGGATTGGTCTAAGAATTTCTCAGGTGGTATGCAGCGTCGTCTAAATCTTGCAATGTCTCTTATATTTGAACCTGAGATTTTATTCCTTGATGAACCCACAGCGGGACTTGATCCTCAAGCAAGACGTCTTGTTTGGGATTTCATACAAGATTTAAAGAGAGAAGATATTACTATCATTTTAATGACGCATGATATGGTTGAAGCAGATTCGCTTAGTGATCGTGTTGCGATATTAGATCAAGGGAAAGTTATTGCTTTAGGTACTCCTACTGAGCTTAAAGAGAAATTTGGAAGTGATAATATATTGGAAATCTCTTTTTTTCAACGCAATGATTTAGAAACAGCAAAAAATAACTTAGAGAAAATTTCATTTGTTGCAAATTGGAATGAGATAAGTAGAAACGGAAAAAATACTCTTTTAATTGCCTTTAAGGGTGGGTTAAAAAATCTGGTACAAATTCTTCAACAAGGAATTATTAAAAATATTAATGAGATTGAAAATATGAAATTCCGACAAAATTCACTCGAAGATGTATTTTTAAATTTAACTGGAAGGAGGTTGAGAGACTAATTTGGCTATATTGGATAATAAAGCAATTCAAATATCTATAAAAAATTTGAAAGATAAATTGCGTCACTGGCAATTTCTATTCTTTTCACTTTTACTTCCGATTATGTTTACAGTCATGTTTTTTTTTATGCTTGGTAATGAAGAAGATACTACCGGGCGAACTGATTTTGATTATGGTTTTCCGGGGATGATAATATATGCTGTGGGAATTGGAACTATGAATGCCGCTATTATGTTTGCTCAAGATAAAAAGTCTGGTATGCTAAGTCGTTTGGATACAATGCCAACAGGTAGGAAAAATATGTTTTTAGGAGCACTTATCTCTGAATCACTTTTTTTAATGCTTCAGATTCTTATCATGTTTATTATTGGATATGCTATTCTTGGCTTATATTTTGTAAATCCATTAGCATTATTTACAGGATTTTTAATTACTGTTTTATTTGGGATTTCATCGGTTGGTATGGGGTTAATGATTGCAAGTGTATCTAAAACTGTTGAAATAGCTAATGCTTTTTCATTAGTAGTTTATATGGTAATTATATTTCTTTCAGGAAGCTTGATGCCTTTTGAAAGTCCTATAGTATACTTTTTACCACCATATTGGGCAAAGCAATTATTTCTACAACTCACTGTTATGGGCGATGGATTTAATGATAATTTATATAGTAGTTCATTGATTGGCCAAGGAGCAGAAGCTATTCCAATTGCTTTATGGGGAGGACTTTTAATTGTATGTACATTTACAATTACCTTCATATTATTGGGAGTTTTATTATTTCAGAAAAAGACTAAATTTTAAAAATTCTTTTTAATAACTTTTTTGAGATCGCAAAGTAGAAATTGTTTAGAAATTTTCCTTACTAAAGCAAAAAAAAGATATAGTAACAAATTGTATAACTTTAAATTTGAAGTAAATGAAATAGAAGGAGTTTTTCAATTTAAAATTGACGTACCATTTGCTGTTAAATATGTATGTCTTTATCTCTTCAGATTAAACGAAGAGATTATTTTAATTGATGCAGGCTTAAATATGGGCAATTGGAAAAAATTATTTTTCAAAGCTCTAAAAGAAGTAAATATATCAATTAATGACATTGATTATTGTTTTATAACCCATATACATCTAGATCACATGGGATTAGCGAAAATATTGAAAAGTCAAAATCCAAATCTTAAGATTCTAATGCATGATATTACTCACCAATTAATGAAATGGGAAACAGATCAAGCAGATTTAAATGAATTGAAGCAAGAAGCTATAAAAATCTCTAATCAACTGATAAGATATGGTATTAGTGCAGAACAAGGAAAAAAAGTTATTCAATTTTTTACTTATTGGCCAAAATTTCTACAATACCAAGATCCAGATATCATTTTACATGATGGAGATAAAATCTTAAATAATTTAAATATTATTTGGACACCAGGACATAGTTTTGGTCATATCTGTATATTTGATGAAAAAGAGCGATTTTTGTTTTCTGGTGACCATATTTTAAGCAGGATAACACCTCATATAGGAAATTTTGTAGTCCCTTCTGATTTAGCGCAGAAATACAAAGATTATAATTTTAACAATATTTTAAAACATTATTTAAACTCCTTAGATAGAATAGATAAATTGAATCCAAGAATCATTTTTCCTGCACACCAAGAAATCATATATAATCCTCATGAAAGAATTTTAGCAATTAAAGAACATCATAAGAAAAGATTATTTGAAATTGCTAGTGTCATAGAAAATAATCCACTAACTCCTTTTGATATCTCTAGAATTCACTTTGGTGAGGATTTAGATGATATTAATTCGTTTATGGCACTAAGTGAAGTTTTAGGTCATTTATTCTATTTAGAAAATGAAGGAAAAATCCAAAAAATTGAAGAAAATGGAAAGATATATTATAAAAGTTAAATGATTTTGATATAAATATCTAAATATTAATAGTCTTGATGATTGAATTTTTTAATTTTACTTGTTAATTTATAGTAGCGTTTTGGATATTTAATTTGAAGAAAAACTTGGTATTTTAGAATGTTTGTTGAAGAGAGTTGCCAACGATGCGGAACTTGTCTTGCAGAGTGCCCTTACTTAGAATTATCACAAGAAAAAGCGAAGGAAGAAATAATTAATTTGATTAAAACAAGGTCTATAGGAACATCTTTAAAAAATTGCTTTGGATGTGCTTATTGTAATACACTTTGTCCAACAAAATCAGGCCCTGCTAATCTTATGAGAGAGATTAATATAAATAGTATTTGCAAACAAGGACTACCAGGTTTTTATATGACTTCAGAGGAAATTCCCCTAAACTTGGCATCACTCGCTTTAAATATTGACTCTAAAATAAAAGAAAAAAACTTGAAGGTTTATTTAAATCCCTCTAAAAATAGAGAAATGTTTTATCTCGGCTGTGGTCTTACATATGTACATACCGATTTGTTGAATACAAAATTATTAAATAATCTACCTAAGATTGGCGGGACAAAATATTGCTGTGGATCATATGTAAAGATGTTTGGTGAAGAAGAGATTAAAATAAAAGGCGAGGCGTTGCTAAACGATTTTAAGACTCTTGGAATTCAAAAATTCATTTTGTTTTGTCCTGGATGTCTAAGGATGATGGTAGACTTCTATTCCAAACTACTTCCGGAATTTCAAGATTACTTTGAATTTCAAACTTTTAGTGAATATCTCGTTGAAAAATATCATAGAGATGAATTAAATTTTACGACTAAAATTGATGATAGGATTACTTTTCATGATCCTTGTGCTTGGAGAAATCTAGATCCAAAAATTTTTGAAGGTCCACGTGAATTACTTGAAATAATTGGTGCTGA
>JBHLNY010000336.1:0-3437 GCA_048941065.1 Promethearchaeota archaeon | reverse complement strand
TGAGGATTTGTCAAGTCACTAGGTTTCAAATATTTTTTATCAACTTTATCCATACAATATTCTTCTAAAAGAAGAGTACAATATTGAGAGGCGTTGTAAATATTTCTAACTCTCTTAAAAAACCTATCTTTCGAAATAATTCCTCCCTCGCTAAAATATAGTTGATCACTGATATGATAGCGATTTAATGCTAGTTCAAACCGGAATAAAAAATTTTGTGACAATAAAAATTTCCTAATATCGATGTAAAATTGAACTTTTTTTTGAGGTTCTATATCATTAAGTGCTTGTATAAAAACATCTGGTATTTGAATCCCTAAAGAAATAACAATATAATCACTTTCTTTTGGGTGCACTACTTGCATTGACTGTTTTTGTTGTCTCGGAGGAAACCCAAAAATATATCCAAATTCAATATTGGGGTCTTTAATCTTCTTTCTTAACAATTCTTCTTCTTTAAGATATCCAACAAGCAGTTCTTCAGCTTTTTTACTTTTTTGACCTGGCAAGCCTAACATCATATATATTGATAATATCATAAAAATTTTACTTATTATTAAAGAGAAAGAAAAAAAAAAGAGTAGAAAATTAATCGTCGCATAGTTGACTGACGATGAAGTTATGATAACCTCATGGGGAGTTGGGGTTTTTTTTGATACAATCATATTGATGTATCCGTATTAACTCAAACTGTTGTTTCTCTTCGATACAACCTTGCCATAAGGTTGTATAGCTTAAGCATACACATTTTCCAGGTATGGTATCATATTCTGGGTAGATTGGATCTGCGCCATCTGGCCACTGGTTACTATCTAATATAATCTCGCCCTCTAGCACAAACGTAGCTGTCCAGTATTCAACACAACTGGTGACGTCCGGATCGGCGTTTGTCCAAACGACATCAATAACACCCTTTTCTACACATTTCTGGTAAAGTGTGATAGATCCGCCGATTGGTTCATAACCACCAGTTACTTCGACGGTGACATAATAATTAAGTAAATCTTCTTGAGTGAGGCATAATGGAAGTACCTCAGGCAAGTTATAATCATAAATCTTAATTTCACCTTTTACTGTATCCATACAACAACAGCCTTTTTGAGCTACAGACACGATCGGATTATATCCTGATAAATATGGGTCATTACCTGCAATATCAACTTGGAACTTTTTATATTCCAAATTAATTGGAGGTTTTGTATTATCAGTATTTATTAGAAAGCCCCCAACCAATGCAAATCCCAGAAAAATAGATACAATCAACACTAAGAGAATCCCCGCAACGATAGAGAGATCTAATTTAACTCTATCTATTTTCATGGGTTTATACACTATGCTTTTTTTTTAATCACCACTCTTTTTAAATTTGAATTTAAGTAATTTAACTTACTTAGATTCAATAAATATTTATGTCATACCTATTTATTAACTTTACTTTAAATTTATTTCTCGAAATTCTAAGTTCAAAATAATTCAATCGTTATTATTTTTTACTGAAGACTTGGAGAGTAGTCTATGATTCCCTAGAAAGCTACATAAGATAAAATTCTTGAAGATTGATAAAAAATGATTAACATCTTGTTAAAAATTAAATCACCATTTTTATTAATAAAAAATAATGGATTAATTCGGGCTAGTGGTAAATAAATCTGGTTTTAATAATTTTTATTGATATTAAAGAGATTTAATTCTTAAACCTTTTTATAAAAAATATAGATTCCAGAAGATCTAGTATCTTAAACAAGCCATTATTGCTTTCCATTCTTTCTTCAAATGCTTTAGGTCGCTCATTTTACATATCACCCCAAAAATTAAATTTTCCTCTGCTTAAAATCATATTTGGATCAAGAATTTTTTTAATAGCTTTCATTAAATTATAAAATTCTTCTGAATAAGCATCATTATCTACCATGAAGCGAGACAAAAAATCACCCATCATATACCACTGTACTCCATGTTTTATTACCCTTTCTAAGAGAGATTTCCATAGTTTTAAGTTAGTTTCTTTGATTATTTCATGGATTTCTTCATTATAATATCTCCAAAAACTAACAAAACCAGCCGTTATCTCAACAGTATTACCATCTACTAGAGGAACGGGACCACTACCAGATATAGGACGAATATTTGTAATATCAAATATTTTTCGCATATCTTCTTCATGTTCTATATCCCATTGATCAACATCTCGCAAAATTATGGGGAATGCTTTTATTGGGCAAAAACATTCTGCTGATAAAGCTTGCATTGAAGGAAACATACCCCATAAATTGTGATAGAATTGCCAGTGGCCTTGTTCTGTGTAATGCCATTTCGCAATATTTCCATCAGAGATTTCATTACCTAGAAATTCTGATTTCTTACTTAAAATGATATCATCTAATTTTTTAACATTTTCTTCTAATTCTACTTCAGAATTCGCTTCTATAGTATAGAAAAACATACCGCGTTTTCGTTTTATATGGTCCCAGAGTGGAAAAAAGCCTTGTTCAGACCCTATAGCTACAACAACATCTGGAATAAACATGGCATCATAGACATCAATGCCCCTTTGCCTAATTTCTGTCATTATTTGGGCTGCTGTTTCAGCAGGCTTACGAGGCAATAGATAAGTTTTATAACCCGCAAATTCCGGTTTTGGAAATACTCGCAGAGAAATCTTTGTTTTTACACCAAATATTCCATTATCCCCACAAAAAAGACCAGCTAAATCAGGACCATTTCCAAATCTATTGAATGGTAATTTTGAGAATTTATTAGCCTGAGATCCAGTTTCAACGATCTCTCCAGTTGGTAATACAACTTCCAGAGAAACTAATTGATTTGTACAAGCTCCATATTTAGCACATCCTCCTCCACCTACAGAATGATGAGAAATGCCACCCCCTATAGATGCACTCATCCCAGAACCAGGTCCCATACACCCTGTATACAGTCCAAAATGGCATAAATAATCATTGAGTTTTCCCCATGAAATTCCTGCCTCTACTGTTGCTATGAGATTATCCTGATCCAAATTTATAATATTATTCATTCTTTTCATGTCCAAGATGATCCCACCATCTCCAATAGGTTTACTCCCTCCAAATTCACAGATACCAGCTCCACGTGGGATAATAGGCAAATTTTCTTCATTAGCAATTTTAAGAATTTCTGAGATTTCGTGGCTATCCTTTGGTCTTATAACAATATCAGGTATTCCTTGTAAGACAAGATCAACATTTCTCGAATAAGCATGACGCATATATATGTCTTTTGTGATGAAGTTTTTTGATACTACTTTTTCTAGCTTTTTGTAGGCTTCTGACATTTTTGTATTACCATTATTAAATTCATTAAGAACATTTTATAATAGAAACAATAACTTACTTAAATATATCTCAAATTAGAACAATGTTAAATTTTTAAAATTATAAAATTCTGATTTACTAAGAGAA
>JBHLNY010000335.1:0-3446 GCA_048941065.1 Promethearchaeota archaeon | reverse complement strand
GCCAAATTTTCTCTTGATTTAGAATTTCCAGGGAAAATTGAGACAATTGAATTTGTGCGTTCTAATGGCAAAAAAGCTGTGATTGGTGGAGAAGTAGTACCTCCCTTTTACAATTTTTTAGGACTTGATAAAAGAAATCCTAATCCGCCATTAGTAACCTATGATGTTTTCGATATGGGCGCTAAAATGATGCTCCCAAAACCTATTAAACAAGAATACGGCGAAGTTTTAGCTGATCCTGCTGAATGGGCAAAATTTGCTGTTAAAAAGTTTGGTGCAGAATGTGTTACCTTTCATAGCTTATCTATTGATCCCGCGATGGGTGATGCACCTATTAAACAATCCGTAAAATTTTTAGAAGAAATACTCCAGGCTGTAAAAGTTCCAGTAATAATTGGATGTTCTGGAAATAAGAAAAAAGATATTGAACTTTTTAAAGCCACAGCTGCAGCAACTGAAAGCGAAGTTTTAATGCTTTCAGCAGCGGATAAGGCAACTTGGGAAGATGTTATACCCCTAGCTGTAAAGTATGACCATAATTGCTTACTCTGGACGAGCTTGGATTTAAACAATCAAATCAAAATGAACAAGGATGCTCTTGAACTTGGATTACCTCGTAATAGAATTGTTATGGATCCGACATGTGCTACGTTAGGTTATGGAATGGAATACAGTTTCAGTATATACCAGCGAATGAGAGTAGCTGGATTATTAGGTGAAACCGATTTAGCATATCCAATTAGTGGTGGAACAACCAATGCTTGGGGTGCTCGCGAAGCCTGGATGAGTGAGAAACTAGCCCCAGAATGGGGCTTAAGGCAATATCGAGGACCAATTTGGGAGATTATTAATGCATTAAGTTTAACGCTTGTAGGGCTTGATTTAGCTATGATGTTCCATCCTGTCGCCGCAAGACATTTGAAAGATATAACAAGCCAATTCTTTGAAGCAGTTCCAAAAGAATTGGACGATAAAGGGTATTACGATTGGGTATCTGCGAACTTAAAACGTTAAATTACTTCTTTTTATCTTCACTTTTTTATTTTTTTTGTATTTGTTTCTCTTTATTGACAATGGATTTTATATATTAAAATTAATATGCTAATTATTAACTAACACCTATAACCTATACTGCTAGGGCAGGAATATGCATATCAACAAATACTTTAGTTATTCTGATATTATTTGTTCAACTTTATACTAGGAAATTCCTTTCCACATATTTAAATGAATTATTGGGATATTATAACACATTGATTTATATTTTATTTTATTAAAAAAAAATAATTAATTTATTCTCTTTATTATCTAACAATAAGCACATCACAAGGAGCAATTTTCGAAACTTGGGTCGAAACTGTTCCTAGAAATATTTCTTTTATTTTAGAATGGTGTCCTTTACTCCCAATTACAACAAGATCAAAATTTTCTTTACCTATAACATTTAAAATATATTCATCAGGACTTAAATCTTCGATCAAACGAGTTTCAACTGAGGAAATTGATTTATCAAAAAGTTTTTCAGTTTTTTTCAATAACTCTTTACCAGCTTCTATACTTAATTCTTCAATATTTTGGATAATTTCTTCTGGAAATTTTCTATCAGGATTAATAGTCAGAGGAAGCTTATGGTGATTAATTGAATGAAATATAACGATCTTACTCTTCCAATCTTTTTGAAATTCTGCTGCACGTTCAGCAGCATTATTAGCATGAAAAGACCCATCCGTACCAATTAAAACCTTTTTATAAATTTTGAGTCACCTCATTTAAAGTATTAAATTTAATTATTTCAACACAATAATTAGCAAATTTAAATGTTTTTCTATAGAAATCTATTAAAAATTATAATAAATGACATAAATATAAAGAAGAATGAAGGTAGGATTTTTAGATTATAAATATTTTAAAGAATTAGAGCATCTCAAGTAAATGATGAGAAATTGAATTGAATATTTTTCAGATCGAGCCATTCTTTAAATTCAGTGTCATCCTTAAAACATTCCTTTATTAAATATAGTAAATATTGGCTTGGGGGATTATTGGTAGCAATAACGCTGATCGTAATAGGTGTTCTTCTCATATGTATCTACCTAAATTTTATATTAACTTAATTTCTTTATTACTTGGTGTTAATTTTTTTTTGAATCCAGATGGTCTTTCAGTAATCTAGGTTAATATAAATTTGAATTCACACCTATTATCTCCGTCTGATATACGTTTTAAGGGAATTATATCACCATTCACTCCCATTGCTTCGAGCCAGCCTCTATGTCTAAAGTTGCATGCACATTTATATTCTGAAGTTTCTTTAGATTTTTCTACTTCTTTCCAAATAAAGCACTTGTTAACAATAGCTATCCCTTCATTTTCAGAATGAACAACAAATTTGAATTTCATGATTTTGGGGATAATTACCTCCATGAAAGTGTTTATGAGTTTAAAGAGTTCAGAAATAGACCTAATTGTTCCTTTTTTAATGCTTAAAGCACTTAAAATGTGCTTTGCTTCTATTTTTCCAATTGAAAATACCACTTTTTGGTTCAATTGATTTGCTTCTTCAATCCCATACTCCTTTTTTGATTTTAAAAACCATTGTCCATCATGTTGAGCCCAGCACATTTGTAATATAAATTTCTGAGTCTCTAAGGGGATTGTATACTTTTCTTTTATTAGTAATTCTATAATTTCATCATCTCAATTCTTATCTTTATAACTACATATTAAATCATTCATTAAAGTAAAAAGTGTAATCTCTATAACATCTACCATTAACATTCATTAAGCAATTCTCTATTATGGGACTTACATTATATTTTATTCCTAGATTATCTAACCAACTATCAATTCTATCAAAAATTCCGCATTCATATTCATCAATAACTCCAAGACGTTTAATTCCATCATAAGCCCAACATTTATCCATTTCACAATGCATATGATTCTTAACAGGAAATAAATATTTAAAACCCATAAAATCGGCTTTGAACACATCTAATGCGTCTTTTATAATATCTTGAAGATCTCCAAAGCTTTTAATTCTTTCTATATTAAAAGCATCTTGAATCCTTTTTATTTCTATTTTAGCTAAAGATTTAACCGCTGCTTTATTAATTTTGTTTGTTATTTCAATACCACACTCTTGTAAGCAGTGAAAAAACCACATACCATCATGAGTCATCCAACACTTAATCAATAATTCTTTTAAATTCTTTTTTTTCACAATTTTTAGAGTGAATACACAATTTAAATTATTTTTCGATCATTAACAACTTTTTTTTAGTTGAAATATAAAATGTGCAAATTATTAATATTAGACAAGGAAAGATATATCATAGAACAACATATTTTTAGTTGAAATTTTAGGGATGATCAAATGCCTAATAATTTAAAAGATGAGTTGAGAGAATTCTTAAAAAATTCAAATCTCTCTAATTATGAAATAA
>JBHLNY010000334.1:0-3477 GCA_048941065.1 Promethearchaeota archaeon | reverse complement strand
GTATGAGCTAATTCATGAGCTACTATACCTTTTAGCTCATCTTCAGGAATTTGATTAATATCCTCAGCAATAATTCCAATTCTTTTGTCGAAAATAGATCCATAAGCCATAGCATTCAAAATTGGATAGTTACCAAAGCCAACCTTTACAGAACCCTTTATTCCGATATCTTTTTTTACATTTTTTACTAATTCTAAAATGCTACTATTTTCTACTTTTTTAATTCCAAGTAATTTATCCAAGATTACACCAGAAATGAGATAGATAAACCAATTTACTATGATTAAGATAAAATAGATATTCATAAAAAAATCAAGTAATCTAAAATCCTTTAAATCAAGGGGTTTATTTTCTAGGAACTTAAACGGGGTATATTGATTAATAAATACAACTGCTAACCAAGCTATAATATATAGTAATAAAGTTAAATATTCTGGACTCATAAATCGCCACACTACTATATATTTTCTACCAAAAAGAATAAAGCCAAGAATTAGAATAATCCAAAAAGAAAAAGCAAAACTTGTATTTATAAAGAAAGGGTCATCTAAATAAAAAGAAAATATTCCAGAAATAAAGATAATATTGTAAGTTACTAAAGAAATTATTAAAATTTTATTTATAACAGGATAATCTTTTAATTCAAAAATCCCTATCCATAAATATATTGAGAAAGCTCCCATTATTGATGTTAAAATGTCTTTTGAAAAGAAAAAGATAAGAAAAAAAAAGAATAGTATGGCAATAAAATCACTCATTTCACTTCTTTTCCCATTTTTTACCCAATGATATAATTCTTCAATTGTCAACAAAAAAAGTAAAATCATTATTGAAAAACTCCAGTCTTTTAGAAGATCAAATAAATCGTATTGAAATATCGCATGATTTAATAACAAAAATGAACTAATTGAACCAAAAAGATAAATAATAAACAGAATATACCTTATGAACTTTTTCAATATGGAGACCTTGATGTTTTAATCAAATTCATTAGTTTCTTTTGATTTCATTTTATTGATTTGTTTCCAAAAATATCTAATTGTAATATAATACCATACTATAAATCCAATAATAAACAGTAAAGAAATAAATATTAAATTAATAGGAATTTTAATTGCTCCTAAATCAATTATCGCAAAGGGAAGTGGAATAATAATAAATTCTACTATAATTAAGAAAATTATTCCAGAAATTAGAAGAATTATCATTAATACAATTATTCCCCGGATTCTAGGAAATTTATATAATATAAAAGCAGTAGGGATTCCAAGTATAAGAATAGTAGGAATAACCAAAAATACATTAATATTCCCTAAAGTCGAAAGCATAAATAGAATAGATACAATAGAAAATATTCCACAAATTATAGAAATTGCATAAAAATTTGTAACTAATTCTGGTTCAGTTAGAGGGCCTTTTGCTAAAATTAACCTAGGTAAGGTGAGAGCGGCATCTTTTTGATCTGAAGCTTTTATTCGATCATCTTCTAGTAGAAGAATATCATCCTTTTTCTCTCGTATATCGCTACTTTCAATGAAGCCGCGAACTGAATAAATAATATAAAAACTATTGAATATATGAATTAATAGTGCACAAAATGTGGCAACCTCAAGTGATCCAAATAATGCAATGCCTGCAATCATAGCTCCCATACTCAATGTCCCTACATCTCCTGGAAAAACTTTTGATGGAAATTTATTATATATAAAAAAAGGTATAATAACGGCAATTACTGAAATTGTGAAGATCACAGCTTCAGCAGAATTCCATAATATACCACATATAAATAAAAAACATACTGCAATTAAACATGTTCCAGAACCTTCACCATTATAGCCCTCTAACATATTTACCGTATTGGTAAATATGGCTACAATAATTGGCAAAACTAGTGGATAAATAATGGTTAATCTGGTTTTATCAAGGAATGGAATAGTAGGAGATGGAATATTAATAAATTTGAAGTAATTTGCTAAAAATATGGCACTACCAGAAAAAATTGATAAAATAATTTTATACCGGGATTTTAATTTTATTCTATCATCGATGAATCCTATTGCTCCAGCTAATAAAACTGTTAGTAAAAGAATTATTGTTTGTTTAAAAAAGTCAGGAAAGAATATTATTAATAGAAGAGAGGCGACTATAAATCCAATAATCATACTGAGGCCGCCAGATTCAGCAATTTCAGGGCGTGCATTTTTATGGATATCATATCCTATATAGTTTTTCGTTTTCATAAATTTTATTATATAAGGGAGGAGGAAATAGGTAAATAAAAAAGTTACAATAAATATAATTATTAAATAAATTATTTCCAGAAAAGTCCAATTTAATTCTGATAAGGGAATCATGATTTTATAAAATACGTAAACATCATTATGATTGCAATAATAACTGAAGTTTCAAGATGAAAAAATAAAATATTTGATATATTATATTTTTTTATTTTTTTATTAAGGTTTTAAATATTAAATAACTGGAAATTAATCAAAAAGTAGCCCGGCACGGAATTTCGACAGAACAATTAAATGCTCTGTTTTCGAACCGTGGTCACGGGGTTCAAGGCCCCAGATGCTTGGCCATTATGCTCATATATTAAAGATATACTTATCTACACCACCGGGCTAAAATTTTGCTTAGTCTATAAAATGATAGTTATAAACTAAAAGGTTTGAGATCTTTATTTAAAAATTTTTCATCCAATAAATTTTTGTTGGTTTTTAGAAATTCAATATCTTTTTTTTCATCTCTATATTCATCAGGAAGCATTTGCGGTATTGTTTCTATTATGGGATACCAACGACAGCAATTCTTACAATATAATAATCCTGAATCAATTTCAATTTCTAATTTTATTTTGTTTATAAGTAAGAGCTCAGGTAATAGATCCTCAATTTGGTCAGGATTTACATTCTTTGAGAACTCTACAAGTTTAGTTTTTACTTTTGATTTTATAGTTTCAAAACATTTTTTACTGATTTTACCATCAGTCTTATCGAATATATATTCTAATTCATTAATACTTAAGATAATTAGCTCTAAATAACCTTTAATTTGATACTTTTCCATGATTATATTATCTTTTAAAAAAACTGTGTTATTTTCCCTTGTAATTTCAATGAAATTTTCTTTTTTAATAGTACTTATATCTCTTTTATTATATATGTTAAGTATTGATTGAAATTCTTCGGGTGTTGTTTCGAAAGAAAAAATAAATAATTCTAAGGGAAAACTTTTGTCTATTGGACATGCTAATATATCGAAAAGCCAAGGTTTCATAAAAGAATACACATCAAAAAGTTATTGTATGACATATCTATAGGAGATAGCTTCTTAATTGTTGAATGAATTTATCAATATTTCTATCAATTTTTTTACCTCTTTTCTTGAAATCATCAGATAACTTCAAATACGCTGCTCTAGAAGGTAATCTCCCCCGTTTATACCGCGTTTCTAGAAGATTCAAGCTATCTT
>JBHLNY010000057.1:0-14400 GCA_048941065.1 Promethearchaeota archaeon | reverse complement strand
TCTAAGGATCTTTCAGCACTAAGATTTTGTAAGAGTTTTGATAAGATTTTATTAATTCCTACATCTCGAATTATATCGACCAAGATATTTACTGTGCTGATTCTTACTTCTTTTGATTTATCGCCCAACAAATATATGATTTTATCGAATATTTCCTCTATTTGATTACTATAAATCTTTATTAGTCTTGTAGATGCTTCTCTCACATTAGAATCTTTACTTATAAAATTCTTTGATAATTTTTCAATAGAAATATGGGATGTATTAACTTCTTCTATTTTTGATAAAATATTCAACGCAGTTCTCTGGACCCAAGTTTCTTTATCATCAAGCAGTTCTATAAGTTTTTCTATAGTTTCTTCTTTATTTTCAACGTATTCGACAATATTGCCCAAACTAGAGGCTGCAGCTTCCCGAACAATCCATTCTTCATCAATTAAAGCAGTATTAATTAAAGAATTAGATGCTAATACTGGGACGTTCTTACCAACAAAACCTAAGATCTTCGTGCTAATCTCACGTATAAATGAATCTTCATCTGAGAGGAAGTTAATAATATTCTGTACCGGAATAATTTCTGGTGAAGTTTTCGCAATTTCTAATAAAGATTTAAATAGAGTAATTTTTACTGATGATTCTTGGTTTTTAATAGCTTGAAAAATTTCAGATATCAAAGGTTTTATTAAGATAGGATCTTTTTTAGCAATTTTTGAAATAATTTTAGAGGATTCTTTCTTAACTCTATTATTTTTATCTTTATCCAATAATGTGATGACCTGCCCAATATTAATAGTTTCAATATATTCCTCATCTAAACCTTCTATGGAAGTAATAGCATTAAGTCTTATATCATCATTTTCATCCTTTAAGTAAGATACTAATTTTTGAACTACATTCGTGGGATCCTTCTCTGCTATACTAATAATTGTTTTTGAAATGATTCCCTTTGTAAGGAATTTTGTTGTATCAGGTATCTTAATTAAATTTATCAAAATTAAATCTTGATTTTCTTGAGATTTTTCAACAAGAATATTTGATATATTTTCTTTTAATTGCTCATTTTCAAATTTAATGAATATCAATAGAGTTGTTAATATTTTTTTAGGATTATATTTCCATAATTTACCAAGAAGAGATATTATACTATTTAATATTTCAAAATTATTTGGATCAATCTTATCTAGTATTGTATCAAAATCTAGTAGTTTTGGTTCCTCATTAAAATATTTCTCAAGAGCAATAATTGAAGCTCTTCTTACATTTTCATTTAAATCGGTTAATCCATCTAAAAATGGTGATAATGGAATTTTAAGTTTTTTAAAATTTCCAATCTGGCTAAAAACTTCAAAAATTGAAGCTCTTACTTCACTATTTGGATCCATCATTAAAGGGATAAGTAAAGATATAAACTTCTTATCTACATCTTTTTCTTTATAAGTTTTTATGGTTTTTATTGCTGCAGCTCTTATTTCCTTATTAGTATGATATAACTTATTAAAAATTATACCGATGGGTATCTTAATGGAAGATAACGATAAAATATTAAGTATTTCTACTTGTACATTATAATTTGGATCTTCAAGTAAATTATCAGTATTTAATGTTTGAAGTAAATCGCTATTATTTTTAATTATTCTGGATAAAAGCTTCAAACATAGCACTTTTGTACGCCATTCTGTATCTTCAAGTAGATTTAAGATTAATTTTTTAGGTATTTTATCTATAATATTTATATCAGCATTAAAAAGAGATCTAAGAATAGGTATTATTTTATCGTAATTTGGAGATTCTAATGCTTCTATTATCCAAGGTATGGTTATATTTGGAACATCTTTTTCTAATTGGGTTAAAATTTGATTACAAATTCGCCTTGAATTTGAGTTATAATCACATATACCATCTAAAAGCAGATTTTTGTACTTCCAGTCATTAAGATCTATTTCTTCTTTTAATGGAATTCTCTCAAACATTAAAAGAATTGTATCTTCTGCATGTTTTCTTATTTTAGGATTGCTATCTTTAATGAAGGTAAAAAGAGGAATAGAATCAAATTTTTGACCACATTCACTAATTTTTGAATATTTAATATTATACTTAAATTCACTTTTCTTAGATAAAAAGAAATATGAAGTAAAAATAATTAGTGTAATTTCTTCTATTAATGCTGCCCATGTAAACATAAGATAATTTGGTACAATTTCCCTAGTGATTGACCAGTAGTCAAAACTATTAGACAATCTATCAATATTAACAAGTATGAAATTAACAAAAACATTTATACCTATAGCTGCCATTAAATAAGCAGCAAAATAAATATCGATTCCCCTATATTTGATTTTTCTCCCCCAAAATCGCGTAAAATATCCAATAATTCCGAAGAATAATGTAACATAAACAAAATATGATGACATTGTTGAAATTGCAAGTGATCGTGTAAAGAAAAAAACAAATGTTTGAATCATAGAAATCCAAGCCCAAATAAAAACGAATAACATAAAGCCTAGAATAATATAAGGTTTAGGATTTGAACTGAATTGTTTCATTCCTCTTTTGCTATCTTCAAAATTTAGAAATATCGATCTTTTTATATCTGGTATATGATAGAATTCATTTGAAATTCCTGCGATATACCCTTTAGTCCCATAGTGTACTATAATTGTAAGAGGATATGCGAGCGTCCAAGAAACCCATAATACAATAAATGGTAATCCCGCAAGAAACAATAAAATCGGAGGAATAATTATGAACAGGTATAAAATAATTGCCATAAATAATGATTTTATCTTATTTTCAGAAATATTAATAATTCTGTTACCAATTAATTTATGAAATGGTGTAAGACCCTCATCAGATTCTTTACTAAGAGCAATAAATATGAAATCGATTAATGGGTAAAAGGAGATATAAATTAAACATGCTGAAAACGGCAAAAGGAGTAAAAGAGGATGGACTGAATCAATTGCAAAAATAAAACCCATTGCTACAACAACCATTATAGCTATACCAAAAAGGATTCCATAAATAACGCACTGAATTCGATCTTTATTGCTGAATTCTCCTTTTTTGACTAGGGCTACTTGTCTATATATTAAGAAAAATCCAACAAGGAAAAATACAACAAAAATTACTAGTAATATAATTTCAATCAGCAATTTTTACACTAAATTTTTTAGCCTATTAGGATATTAATACAAGTTTTAATTTTCTAGTTCTAAATTGTTTAGTATATGAAATAATATTAATTTATTAGATCTGGTGAGAAAAATATTTGAAAAAGTTGAGGGGCAATTGAATGACTCTTTAAATAGGATAAATTTTATGTTTATAAATGAAGAATTATCTACTGAATGTATTAAAAGTTTTAAAAGTATTTCTTTGCTAGGAGAATTATTCGGTCCATTTGAGAAGGGAAAAAAGTATAGGTTAAAGTTGTTCTCAGCTATTCCCTTTATTGAAAATAATATTTTGAGAATAAGTTTAGATGAAAAATGCGATAGTATTGATGTGCAACGTTTTGCTATCGATGAACGCGATGATCAAAGGCTTGTTCTTAGAGAAGATAAGTATTTCCTAAATAAAATAAAAGAATTTAAAATATTTATGGAAATGGAGATTTATAATAAAAACAAACCACCTATAGATTTAGATAGATATAATTCTTATTTATCGAATATAGTTGATAGCCGATTATCAAAACTTTTAAGATTAGCTAAAGCAGAGTTATCACTAGATGATGAGAGGAGACTAACAAATTCTGAGAAGTTGTTATCCAAATATTTATTTAAGTGTATTAAAATTTGGAGAGGTTTTTTCTTGGCATCCTAAGAAAATATAATCTCTTTTGTTCCATATTTTTTAAAATATCTTTCTATATGTTTTGCGGTATCTTTCTTTATCTTTAATTGAGGAATTAATTCAACAGCATTACTCATAGCATAATATTTTACTCCTTCTTCTCGTATAGCATCCTCAACACTTTTACCATCATCCCTTAACTCATTTCTGTTAGTTATTCCAATAGCAGCGATTATATTTACTTCATTTTTCTTTAAGTTTTGAATAGTTGTTATTAAAGAGCCTCCTGTTGTTGTTACATCCTCAATAATAATGATATTTCCTTTTGGCATCCCAAGGAATAATCGATCTTTTGGATCACCATGATCTTTTGGATTACCTCTTCCCATAGGTAAAATAAATGCTCCAGAACCATAATTCACTTGTTCTTTTGCCCATTTATATTGTGTAATAATTCCTATTTTTGTGGCTCCTTCAGGTACACCATAAAAACAATCAGGTTTTAGGTTTAGATATCTTATAAATGAAATGATATAATCAGTTAGCTTATCAATTAAAAATACATCTTCGGAAACATTTCTCCAATTTATGTAAAAATATGATAGCCTATTAGATTTTAATCTTATTGGTTCCTCAAAAAACCCTATCACATTATTTTTTAATATAAATTCATTAAATTCTTTTTTCCAATCCATAAAAAACAAAATTATTCCTTTAATGTTAAATAGTCTTTTCTTGCTTTTGCATATTCTTCTGCACTAACCTTACCAGCTAAGAATTCTTTTTCTTTCTCTCGCATAATTCTCCTTTTTTGAGCTAACATTTTCCGTCTTTCTGCTTTTAAGAAATTATTTGAAATTTTCTTAGCGATGTTTACAATTTCTTTATTTTTGTTGTTAATTAGGTTTTCTAAATAAGGTTTGATTGGAGTAACCATCTCAATGTTTTTATTTGAAAGTTCTTCGATACGAGTTAATGCTAGAACAGTTTCTTCATCATTATCCCCTTCTAAAACACCAATTAATCTTGGAATAGCAATATCTTTGGTAATTTCATTGAGATAATCTTCAATATCCATTTTAACTTGAGAATCTCCATAACTCTCTAACTTTTTACTACGAATATACTCAACAAAAATAAGCGGTAATTCAATTGGCCAATCTTGCATTTTATCTTTATCAATTAACTGGATGATTCCACCATCTTTTTTATTAAAAATTTTTATATCCAATCACCTGTAGTTAATTTTTCTGGAAGGTAAGTATTGGTAAGAAACTCAAAACCATGTTGAGAAAGAGCTTGAATTTCTGCTTTCTTCTTTATTTTAAGAGCTAATTTTAAATCAGCTTCCCACTGTTTATTCTTTTTAACAAAATCTTCATTTAATAATTCCTTAGTTCTTTTAACATCCATAGGTTTCATAGGAAGTCTTACTTCTTCTGGAATCTTATATTTATCAAGATCTCTTGTTAAAACACCAAGTAATTTAATATTTGGGGTAGCTAAAAAAGGAGATTCATAACTTAATCTTTTTGATCCTCTTAAATATACGCTGTGGATATAATGTCCATATGGATCACTGTCTACAAGACTAAAAACAGGTAAATTTAATTCTTTACTTAAGCGTTTCAAAAACATTCGTGTTGCAATATCTGCAGCTCCTTTTGCAGTAAGAATAATACATGGATACTTTCTCCAAAATCTATCTTCGGCTAAGCGTATCATAGCAGCATCTTTTTCTACTACTAATATAAATTCAGCATCTGATTCTATTATTTCTATATTATCGAGCATAGGCGATATCATCCAACCGCCACTGCCTAATCCTTCTAGATCGATTATGTCATTTCGATCTCTTATTCTGAGTCTTCCAACGCACATACCTTTAGCAGAAGCTACAATATGCGTCGAGTTTCTTGTTGTATATAACATTGCAGCAGCATCTTCAATACTTTTATCACTGTTCTTTTGTTCTGTAAATAATTTAACATCTGTATAGAATATTTCCCTTTTAGTGGCATGTATATCTTTAACTAATAACTCATTAACAATTTCAAGAATTCTCATTAATCTTGTTAGATCTGCTACGCTAGTAAGGGAATGAAATTGTTTTTCTACTATTTGTTCACCTAAAAGTAATAGATCATTCTCTTCATCCCAAATAATATTAGAGCTTGTTCTAGCTGGAAGTTGAATAGATGGGCGACCTGTATTGTAAATTTTTGTAATAACTTCATCCACTATTTTATATAATCTTTCAAGCGTTTGTTTCCTGTTAAGATCATCTATCTTAACTGTCCCTTTAGGAAGGTCAATTAATTTTTCTTCCTTTTCCTTTTTTAAATATGTATTAAATAATTCTCTAGCTGCTCTTAATTCCAATCTATTTTCTTTTTTCGCCATGATTAACTTAAAAAGTTTTTATTTTAATTTCCAATGCTTTTTACCCATTTTAAGATCAACCAGAATTTCTCCCTTGCGTTCTAGCTCTTTTAGCTTTAATTGGAGGTATCTAGCATCCATCATATCCTTAATTTTTAATTTGAATATCAAATGCTTTATTGTTTGCCATTCATTAGATAAAACTTCTATAATTCGCTCTGTTGTTATAATCGGTAGCGTTGTTTGAGTTGTTTTTAGTTTAGGAGATACCACTCGAGGTTTAAGTTTATCTACTTCCACTAATGGTTTTACTTTTGGTTTCTCTACTACAGGTTTTCCTTCAAAAAATTCTTGAATCCTGTTAATTAGATCAGCTTTTCTTGCTTTAGAAGGGATTATTATATTATTTTCTGTACAATAATCCCTTAGCTCTTTTATAGTCCAATTAATAAGAGTTTTTTCAGAATAAATTACTTTTTTAGGTTCAATTTTTTCACTAACTGGCTCTATCTTAGGAGAGATTACCTCTTTTTCAATTTTTACTTCTCTTGGTTCTACTTTCTCAAGCTTTTCTTTCTCTATTTCCTTCTCTTTAACTAGTGGCTTTTCTAATTGAATTTCTTGTATAACTGGAGAAGGTGGTTTTTTACCAATTGCATTTTTCATTAATTCTTCTAATTCCATTTGGTTAGTCTTTGCACCATACTTACTATCGCCTTTTGAAGCTATATTATAAACACTTTCAACGAAAATTGGGATGTATTTTTCAATAAGACTTGCTCTTTTTTCGCTTTTATGTATCTTTGCCCTTCTATTAAGATAAACCCGTAATTTTCTTCCTATTGCTTCAAGACAATATTTTATTTCTTTAATTAAGTCCTCGTCATCTGCTAATGCATTTTTTGATTGAGATTTAAACATTAAATGGACAAATGGACCAGAGACATTAACTAATAATTTAATGGGTCCCTTTGGTAACCCATTATCATAAATATCTAAATTATAGTTTTTCCAATTAACTGATTGTACTGCTTTTGTTATAGCACAATCAGCACTATCTCTTAACTTGGGTGTTCTATTTACAAACCGGGATAAAACGTCTCTAGATCGTTTAGGTGTTTCAATATTTTGTGAATAAGCCATTACAGATTCAACAACATAAGCCAAACCTTTTCCACTCGTTGGATCACGTGTTTCTGCTGCTACAAAATCATCTTCTCTTGTATAATTTTCAATAAAAAATTCAAAAATATCAGAATAACTTTCAATAGAATCATCTTCCGGAAGTGAAAGTATTTCACCAATAATTTGTTTAATTTGTTGAGAATCTAGAGTATCATCTTTAATATCAAAGTTAGCTAATATATTTGAATTTAAATTGGCAATTTCCTGATGATCTACTGAGAGGTTATTTAGAATATCTTCCTTAATTTCATGGTCTTCCTTTTTTAAAGAATATTTCTTTTCTTCACTTATTATAGAGATACTTTGTTCGATATCGTCTACAGGTGTGTCAAAATCATCTAAATTTTCTGAAATCCTTAATCCTAATTCCTTTATTAATGTATTTTCCAAAATTGAATCTCCCACTGGAATAGCAGTATCAGTAGGCGGTGCCATATATTTTATTGATTTGAAAGCAAGAAAAAGCGAATTAAATTGTTCTTTCGTCAAATCAGAAGGTTTTACTTTTGAAATTTGAACTCGGTTTACTAATTCCTCAAAATCGCTTCTGTTTTTAAACTTTTTTAATTCAACTAATCCATCTTTAACATCTTTGAAAAGATTATTAAGTTTAGATTTTAGATTTTCTTTTTCCTTCTTAATTCCTTCAATATCACTTAGAAGATGTCTAATTTTTTTCTCTAAATCTTTTTCTTCTTTTTTTGTCTCTACCTTTTCTATTTTTCCGTTAAGTTTTTTTATCTCTTTATTTATCTTATCATAATCTTTGTTAAATACATTATAACTAGTGATTAAACTCCAATACTTCTTTCTTAGATCATCTGAATCAACTTGATAAATTATTAATTTATCTCTTGGCTTTTCAGAACGACCAAAAATTCTTTTTTCATATCTTAAGAAATAAATTGTGTCAGTCTGTTTTTGAGTAATATTTATAAACCCATCCTTAAGAATAAGGAGTGCTAATTCATCTTGCAATTCTTTTTCAGCACTATCAACAATTTCTTTAGCTAATTTTGAGCTAATTCTTACAAAATTATCTTGTAAGAATCCAGAAATAGATTTTTTATCTGATTTTGATATTAGATCTTGAAGATCACCGATATTTACTGATGATGGGTGAGGTTTGGCATATTTAGGTTCTTTTGGAAAACTTGAAGCTAATCTTCGGTATATTTTTTCTTTACCAAAGGGATCAATATAGATAATTGTAATATGGGGATTCATAAATGCTGTTTCTTCGATGTATTTTTCAACATACCCTCTAATATATTTTACATTTAAATAATTTAGTTTAATGTAAGTTCCATGGAGGAATGGACTGTCAATGTCAGTTGGATGAATTAAATACTTTTTCTCATTTTTAGAGGTTGTAAAAAATTCGGTGACAGTGGCATAGATATTATCCATAGATTTTGAAACTCCTATTACAGGTTTTCCTGTAGTATTTTGGGCATCACTAAAAGCACTTGGAGCACCAAATCCTTGACTCCCTCTCGTTTGTTTTAGTTCTAAAGATTTTGAGGAAGCAAGATATTTTCCAAATTTTCTTAAATCAATTTTAGCCATTCCTGTGCCGTTATCAAAAATTTCAAAAGTATAACTCATTACATTTTTCTGACTTATTTCAGATGTTAAAAATGAAGGAGCTTCAAATTCCCTTATGCGAACAATTACGATTGGTTCTAGATCAATAATATTTTCAACTGGTTTTATTATTTCTTGCATATCATCGATAATCCTTTTTACTTCCTCCTCCACCTCCAACTCATCTTTTTCACTAATTTCTCCAGATTCCTCAACTTTCTCTTCTAATTCTTGAAGGGGTGATTCTTCAGGTTCAATAGGTTCTATACTAAATTCTTGCATTAATGTATGTTTTGCCTCATTATTCAGGTGCTGAGACTTTTTTTCTTCTTTAGCAGCATCAACAATAGAAAATTTCTCTAAGAATAGTTCTTGATCTAACGAAAATTGAATTTTGGAATCAGGTTTTGCCAATTCTCTCCATTGAAAGCTCTCAATAGCATCGAGAGCATTATCTATAAATTCTGCACAATATTGTACATGTTTCCAATAGCCAAACTCAAAACCAACTAGTTGAGTTCGCTTACGCATATACTCTGCGATTGTACCTTGCTTGATTTTTCCCTCTTCATCCTTAGTAATTTTAAGCGCACTCTAGTATGTAATTATTCTTTATTTTTATTCTATATTTTTTAATATTTAATTATAAATATATATACAATTATTACTGAATTAATTCAAATCATTATTTAATATTAGTTATAGAATCTAATATCCTAGAAATGAATTATCTTCGTATAGTTCAATTGTTCCTTCATTTTTTAAAGAAACTGAACAAGTATTTAAATATTTTCTTTAAGTCAAAAATTATAAAAGGAGATAAGTCTCTTTGAAATAGCAATTAGTATTAAAAATATTAGTCTTAAAATTAGATATCTTTAATTCTATAGGCTTCTAAAGCAGCATCAATTATTTTTGAAGCTATAAATCGTTTAGTGTTTTTTTCCACATGAGTTATATGTTTGTATTTATCGATAATGAAGACTTCATTGTCCTTACTCGCAAAACCAACATCATTTCTTCCAATGTCATTAGCAACAATCATATCAATTTCAGATTTTTTAAGGCGTTCATAGGCACGATTTATTAATTCACTTTTAGAAACATTCGTCTCTGCCTTGAATCCTACAATAAATAAGTTATAATCTTTTCTTCTTGCAACATCAATAATTTTTGGTGTTAACATCATATTAACTTGTAGACTTTGAACAGTATCTGATGATATTTTACCTTCAATACATTCAACTGGTTTATAATCGCTTATCGCAGCAGCAGAAACAAAAAAATCATAACTATTATAAGCTAACTCATCTTTTACTGCTTTTATAAAATCTTCTGTAGAAACGACATGTTTGGTATTGATATATTCAGGAATTTTCACCATACATGTTCCAGCAATTAATAAAACTTCAGCTCCCCGCGCAGAAGCCTCTTTAGCTAATTCAATTCCCATACGTCCAGATGATCTATTTGATACAAAGCGAACTGAGTCTATTGCTTCTCGGGTTGGACCTGCAGTAATTAAAACTTTCTTTCCTTCTAAATCCTTTTTAGCAACTAATAAATCAATTACTCGATCAATTACATCATCAATTTTAGCTATTTTTGCTTTTCCTTCAGATATTCTTGGTGCCAATATATCTACTCCAGCCTTTCTTAATTTTTTTTCATTTTTCGTCAGAATTGGATGGTTATACATGCTCTCATGCATAGCTGGAACAATAACAATAGGTAAGGATGAGCCAAAAGCGGTTGAAACAACTGTTGTTACAGGTGTATCATCAATACCATTAGCTATTTTTGAAATTGTATTTGCTGTTGCAGGACATACCAAAATTAAATCTGCTTTTCCTACACCTCGAGGTCTCTCTCCCGCTAAATATACATGTTCTACTGCTCCGGTTAATTTAGTAATGACTGGATTACCTGTAGCCCATTCCATTAATGCTGGATTTATTAACTCTACAGCAGCTTTAGACATAACACAAATTACTTCCCCCCCAAGCCTCATAAGCTCTCTTGCCACAATAGGGGCTGAAATTACTGCTACTGAACCTGTTAAACATAAACAAATTGTTTTTCCTCTGAGAATAGTTCCCTTACTTTCAACTATATCCTTTGATGGATGCTGAAAATTGTTATTTTTCATATGTCCAAGATTTTATTTGCTAATTATCAATTTAACTTTCAGATTGTATCTAATATAAACCTATGCATATTATAGGATTTATGATTTAAAAAGATCAGTTATTTTATTTCCTTTCTAATAAATCCCAAAATCTAATAGAGGAATTTTTCATAATATACTGATTTTTCTAACTTTTTATTGTTAATCCTTTATATTGGACTTTAAATATTTTGGTAGTAAAATACTAGCAAGTATTAATAAAACTAAATAATTCTCAATAATTAATTTTGTGAATCGACTACTTCTACTTTTAATTTTAAACTTTTGGAATATTCTAAAAATTGTTTGAATTTTTCTGGTTTTAAGATTAATTTATCTTCTATATTTAGGATTTTTATAAATTTTTTTCCATAATATGTTCTACAGATTTCTGAGATATCATATCGTTTCTCTTTTCTATGATATAGCAGATTAACTTTTGAAGTTTCAAATTCTTCTTTTCTTAGCTTAAGAATTTCATTAGAATATTTAAAAAAAGGAGTATTTCGTAACTTTTTTAAGTTGAAAATTATTGTGCTTCCAATTTCTCTGTTATCTATAACTTTTTTTATATAAGTATGAACCTCATTCAAAAATTTTGATTTAAATTCTTCCAAATTAATATTTTCATCTAGTGATTTCTTTAATAATTCAGAACATGAAAAATCTAAACCTGCTAATTCATTGGTTAAATTCAATAGAATTAAGATTTGATTAGATTTTTCTTCCCAATTTATTTTAAATTCTTCAAAAACATACTCTTTTTCTTTATTAATAAAATTAAATAAAAACTCTTTGAAATCTTTGATAAATTGGTTATAATTGGGTATAAACAATTTATTTGGATTATTAACTACAATATCAATAGATTGGAATGGACTAATTTCTTTACTTAATACATTTTTTACAAGAGAGAGCGGATAATATCCTTCTATAAAGGGCATTCCCCGGGAAACACTTTTAATTGCATCCTTAAATGAACATTTTGTTATTATATTAATGGTTTTAATAATATTACCCTCAATTTTAGTAGGAGTTTTCTTGCAATAACAAAGATCAAACGGTTTTAAATCATGAAATAACGGATTATTTTGATCTGGAATAATTATTTGATTCCCATAAGCATTTACAATACTACCTTGAATTGGTTTACTTGCTAAATCCCATTCTATGATCATCACATCATTTGAGTATTTTTGGTCAATATCATAACTATAATCTATACTTTTCCGTAATAAAGAAAATCCATCTTGTGATTTTATTTCATAATTATCTAATTCTCCCCAAAATTGTTCTCTATAATAGTTTACATCTGGAAGATTGGTAAGATCATCCAAAAATAATTCTTTTATAATAAAATAATTAATCCCAATTTCTGAAGATTTGATATCTTGTTCATTTAAACCAGAAAACCCTATTCGAGTAATTATATAATAATATACAGGATTCTTTAAGTTATCATCATCGTGTTTAACTCTATATGTATTTCTTATTTTTCTAAATTCGCCTTTAGATCTCTTAATGTTATATTTTTCTATTAAAAGTTTTAAATATGCAAATTTTTTTATATATACCTTTTTTTCTAATTCTTTTATTTCCTCTTTATATTTTTTATATTCGTTATAGAATTTTCCTTTAGAAATGTTTAATACCTTAAATTGCTTCTTTAATAATTTTAATTTTTCAATAACACAGAAATTATCAATTTCAGAATAAAAATAATCTATTAGATTTTCTCTTAAAGAATTAAATTGCTCTAGTGTTGGGATTTTATTGAAATTAGAATCTAATTTCATTAAATTCTCAAGATTTTTTTTTATGAAATATATTGAAAAATATTTATCATTAAAATTTGGACTATTAACTAGTTTTTTTAACTTATCTCTAAATGGCAATTCGTATAAAATATTATTAAATTCTAAGATTTTGTCTATAGATTCAACAATCCTTAAAAGATTGAAAAAAGAATAATCAGAAATATTATTCATAAATCTTTTGAATCCTTTCTCTAAATAATTGTTATATTTTTCAAAGAACGTAGTTAATTCATTTTCATAACCATAGCTTAAGAATTCAAAGAATTCAATATATAAATTGTGTTCTATCGAATTTTTTAAATAGCTTTCAATGATTTCTTTGCTTTCAAATTGGTTGATAATTGCCTTATTCAAGTAACTTAGAGCTTCAACACAATTATTACTATCAAAACAAGTATTAGCTAATAATAAATAATTTTTACTCTTTTTTTGCGATCCAAAATCTTCGGATGTCAGGATATAACTCTCTAGATTTTCTAAAATTTTTAGAGCTATTGAATTCTTAATGATTAATAATAATTTTATTAAATGAACACATATTTTTTCATTTCTTTCAGAATGTATGAGAAATAATGGACAATCATGAAAAATTTCACCATTCTTTTCATCAATAATAAGATGGAATTCTCGTTCATTATCTAGGACAATACTTCTAATTTCTATTGGCTTTTCTCTTAAATATATAATATTAATTTTATTATTTGGAAAATTGAATGATTTTTGATATAATTTTTCGCCAAAATCATCGATTAACTTCTTTGAAAGGGAGGTTGTTGTCATTTTCTTTTAAAATCTTGAATTAATTATTTCCGAGATTAATCTGGGAAACTCATTATAATCTTTAATGGTTAATAACTGTCCTCCTGCTATTTTAACCATTTTTTTAGCTTCTTTAAGATTATATGATTCCTCGGGGCAAACTAAAATAAAATCAATACCCAATGAACGAAAAATTCTTAATTCTTCAATAGCTTCTCGAAGATCAAAAATCTCTGCGTCTGTGAATAATACATTCAACTTTTCACGAGACTGTGCTGCCTCTTTAAATTGTTTTCTTGCCCACTCCAATGCACTTTGAATCTTAGTACCTCCTTTGGCAGTAACACTCAATAATTCGTCAGCAAGTTTTTCTAGATCTATTTTTTGGGTCATTTCCTTTAATACGTGAGTATTTGATTCAAAAAATGTGATCGCAAGTTCATCTTTGCGTAAACCATAACATAGCATAGTTATACAGATACTCATATAAGCTAATTTATCACCAGTCATAGAACCACTTATATCTAATTCAAAACAAGCGCTTCTAAGACCTTTTGCTGTCTCAAAAACAAAAAAATCATCATATTTTATGTGATCTAATTCTTTCCCCTTCTCTAAAATGTTATATACAGTTTCTTCTAGGTCTATATTTTCAAAATCATCTCCAATTGAATATGGTCTTACAATATTTATTGGAATAGGTCCTGT
>JBHLNY010000333.1:0-3506 GCA_048941065.1 Promethearchaeota archaeon | reverse complement strand
AGCAGAATTTAGAAATCCTGCTTTAATACCTGCTTTTGAAAATGCCGCGGCATCAGAACCTCCACTTAGGCGTCCTAACGTTTTTTCTAATTTTCCTGATCCAAACCGTTTAGCTTCAATACCCACGTCTCCAGCTGCTTTTAAAAGCTTCTGAATAACCTCTTCTGAATGCCAAGTTCGTGTTGTAGGTTCGAATTCTATTATGTAAAAGCCATCTGGGGTTTCAAGGCCATCCATATTCACTACATATGAGTCATACTTCTGTAATTCTTGTAAATGAGTTGCTGCATATCTAAATGCGCCCCTTAACCCACTTTCTTCACAACCAAAACTTATAAGTCTTACTTCTGTGTTATTTGGTATTATATCTCTATGATTTTTTAAATATCTACCCAGCCCCTGAACGACCGAGCAGCTACTCAGATTATCTACAGCCCCAGGAACCACATTTCCTTTATCCCCTAAAGGTACGAAGAAAAAAAGACCAATAAAACATGGACTTCCTATTACTAGCGTCCAAACAGCTACATGAAAAAATAGAGATTTAAGCGTAATTAACCCAACTATTATAAATATCAAATTCAAGCAGGATAGAACTAACCACATCAACATTATTAGTATTGCTCCAAAAGCGAGTGGAATAAAACCCCAACCTATAAGTTTCAATAATTTAAATTCAATCGCAGAATCCATGTGACTTGAAAAAATGATGACTTTTTTGAGTTCTCCTTTTGGTTCGAAGCTTCCTATTACATTTTGAGATGATTTTTTGCGAAATATTGGATCAATAAATTCTTTATAATTGAAGAATTCTTCCCACATGATTAAAAATGGCAATAATACTAATAAAAATGAACTTATCGTTAATATCAACAACCAGATATACTCAGAAAACAATTGTATTAGAAGATAAATTGAAAATGACAAGACTACTAAAACCATATCAAACTTAATCCAACCCAAAAAAGCCTTGGGATGACATGTAAACGCCTCCAAAACTGTCTTATCGCAAGATTTTTCAAATTCTTGTTTGATTATTTCTGCAGCTTTGGCTTCTTGAGGACTACATGGCATCCTTGGTCCAACTTCTTCGATAATCCCCTGAACAAAACCATACATATATCTTGAATCTTCTTCTGTAATATCAATATTCATAGAGCTTTCCTAAAAATAGAATTAAATTTATTAACAATTAGATATAGTATGAAAACTTAAGGATTAATCTAAATTAAAATTATTCACTAAAACAAGAAAGAGAATTTATTAATCTTTTAATCGATTCAAACTATTGATATTATTAAGTGCGAAGCGATGCTTGGTTTGGCAGAACAATATGTATGTAGGGTATGTGGCTTCAATATAATAGGATATTATCCAAAATCCTGTCTATTTTGTGGAGCTTCACATGATCATTTTATTACTGCAGAAGAATGTTCTCAAAGATATAATATTATTTCCACTAAAGTCAATGACAAAGTGATGCGGTTAAATTCATCACCACCTTTTAGGCTTGAACATGCTGCTTATAGTATTGAAATAAATGGAAAGTTCATCTGGATTGATTGTCCTTCAATATTCACCAAGGATCTTGAACTTATGGATAAAATACTATTTACTCATCATCATTTTCTAGGAGCGTCAAATCTTTATAGAGATTATTATACAACATTTATTTGGATTCATAAGAAAGATTCAGAACATCTCCTTGCTAGTAGACACCCTTTTGACAAAAAATTTGAACAAAATTTTGAGGTTTCTGGAATTGAAGCCTTTCACATAGATGGTCACACACCAGGTTTCACTTTTTATATATTCGAAGATGTTGTTTTTATTTGTGATTATTTTTTTCTTAAGAATAAAGAAATGACATATAATCCTTACGGTTCTTCTAAAGCTACTAAAGTAGGAGCTACAAAAATTAAGAAGATCATTAGAGATTATGAAATAAATATCGTATGTGGATATAATTATGTGTTAGATTTTAATGACTGGAAAAAGAGATTTGATAACCTTTTAAATCCAGAAAAAGGAAAATAATTTCAAGATCTTTATCAATTTAATTTTTAAGGTTGTTATTAACTATAATGGCGTCTGTTGGACAAATTTCTATGCAGAGTTCGCATGCATTGCAATTTCCATGTGGATCCTCAAAAAATATTTTCCTTTTTTCTCCTACTTTAGTTTTAGGTTTATAAAATAAGCTTAGTGGACATATTTTTACACACTCTACACATTTAATGCATTTTTCATGGTCTATTCCTTGTACTCTCAAAATTAGGCTCTCAACGATTTTATTTATTAAAGGAGAAAACAATATTTAAAATTTATTTGGATGTATTTAATTTATCGTTTATAAAATTTGGATATATTTAATGATTAAATTAAAGGCAAATACCCAGATTAGCTAATTTTTATTAAGATTTTTATGGAGAGGTAATGTAATATAATTAGTACAAAAAAAATAGTGTAGTATTTGTATGGGGGATTCTTTCAAGGAAATTGAAGTAATTTGTCCAAAATGTGGAGAAACTAAGTGGATCAAAGTACCAGATTCAATATTTTCTCAAAAAAAATTTGGTACAATAAAAATACAAGTACCAGTTAAAGCTGTATGCCCAAACCACCAATTTATAGTATTTTTAGATACTAAAGGCATTATAAGGGGATATGAGAAAATAGATATCACGATGTTAGTACCTTCTGCTGAAACTGAAAAAGAAGCAGCTGGAATATTAACATTACGAAAAATGATTCAACTTCTTGGTACATATGGAGTTCTTAGTTTGATGCATGCTAAAATTTTTAATTACCCCTCTTATATCATAAAAAATTATAATTTTGAACCTACTGAAGAATTATTGAATCTAATTGGTAATAAAATATTACCAGACAAATATAGAGGTATAAACAAGATATATTTGTTGGAAGAAAGCGATTATAGCAAAATAAAACTAAAAGAGAGAAATGCTTTGTTAATAGATTCAATCACAAAAAATATTTTACAAACACCATGGAAAGAAAAATTAAAGTTTGAGGAAGATATTGTTAAAAAAGCATTAGAAATCATTAATGAGGAAGAACAATTACACCTTTTACAACAGAAAATTGCCATATTTATCAAAGAGGTTGAAAAGGCTAAAGACATTCTTGAAGAAGTTAAGGAGATTTATGAGGAGAATCTAATTGAACGAGTTTCTAGAGAAGCTTTATTACCAAGATTAACCCAAAATCGTTTATTTTTAGTTAAAGAATTTATTAAGCAATATTTTTCTCCAAGATTAGTTTCAAAAATAAAAACTAGAGTTGAAGAATTTTTATCTTCTCTCTAAATCATATCTTACTCTTTCTAAGAATTATTTTTATATCGAAAAAGTAAAATAAAGATCATTAATTAATAAAACAAAATTAATTTGAAACCTAAAGAAAATAATAAGAAGTGAAAATAATGGATTGGGGAATGCAAAATCGATTATCCAGAATAATAAAACCTAAAAGTGGACACTGTG
>JBHLNY010000056.1:0-14534 GCA_048941065.1 Promethearchaeota archaeon | reverse complement strand
TAAGCAATCATCTCATACATTCCAATGGCTTCATTGCACCCTGAAGCTGCAATAATGGTTAAGCTTTCTTGTATAACTAAAGCTCCAGGAGGTACACTTGCTATAATTGATTTATCAGAGGCTGAACCAATCACCATCGCTTCTCTGTCATCCTCTACCCAATCAGATCCGTTCCAAAACAACATCCACGGGGAACCTTCTATCTTTTGGACAAAAAATACATTATAGCCTAATTCATGTTGAGTCCAATTATCATAATAAATAAGGTAATAAGGATATACCGCCAAACTCTCTAGATATGATCCTGTAAAATTTTCATGACACATGATTTGGGCTTCTGTTTGAAACACATCATTACTCTCCCAATCAGCAATATTGCCAGCAAAAGTTAAATTCATGGTTTGTCCATTAATTTCTAACTTCACTATATCAATTTCATCATGATAATCTCCTTTACTTAACTCTTGACTGGATTGTGTATAATGCATACGATAAACATCATTCTCTGGATCAGTTATAATGGCATTAAGTCCTAATACAGGTATAATACTTTGAAGTGTAAGTGAGAGTAAAACAATACTTAAAATAGCAAACATGTAATGAATTCTTTTAGACATTTTCTCTATTTTTTAAAATATTATTTTTGGATTTATAAAAAAAAGATTACATATATATAGAAGTTACTTCAAGGTTTTATTTAAGATTAATTACTTCATATTGTTACGAATGCACGGTAAAAAGTACAAATGTTGTCTTTGCGGAGTCGAATGGTGAGAAAAATAGAATATTAAAATTTATTTTTTGTATTATTTTTTCTTTAATCCTAATTAATTTAAAAAAATTCAGAATTAAGATTTAGCTAAATCTCTTCTTAAGAGTTTAATCTTTTTCTTTAACTCAACTAATTCTTGATTTTTCTGTTCAAGCTCAGATTCTAATTTTAATTTGTCATCCTTAGCTTCTTGAATATCAGACAACAGTCTTTCCTCAATTTTTTCTGCTTCATTTAACTTATCTTCCATCTCTTTTTCTTTTTGTTTTAACTCTTTTATTTTTGAGTCTTTCCCATCAAGTATACTTCTCATATTTGCTAGTTCTATTTCAAATTTACCAGTTACGTGACCAGACTTTTCTTGAGCTTCTTCTAATCGTTCTTCAAGACGATTTATAAGCTCTGAACTAGTTATCTTCTTTTGTGTTAATTCTTCAATTTCTACTACTAATTGTTTAATCCTCTCATCTTTTTTTTCTAAATCTTTCTTTAATAAAGAAAAGGTCTCAAGTTGTTGTTGTAGATCATGTATTTTTTGATTGGCAGCTTTTAATGAATTCTCAATATCAAAGATAGCTTTTTCTTTTTCTGTTATGATCTCGTCTTTTTTCTCTAAAAGAACTTCGACTTTTTCAAATTTAGATTTTTGAATCGTATCGGATTGAAGATATTGAAGTTGTTCTTGAAATTCTTTAATTTTATTATCTTTCTCTTCCAGTTGTTCTATTAAATTCTGAGTTTGAGCTTGTTCAGATTCAGTATTTTCAATTTGAGAAGTTAATTCTTTAATTTTTTCTGTTTGTTCTTTTTTTACTTCATTTAAAATTTCAATCTCATCATTTTTATTTTCTATCGTTTCATAAAGTTTTTGAATAGCTTGCCCTTGAGCTGCTTGATCTTCTACTTTTTGGGATAATTCTTGTATGTTTGTCTCCAATTCCTTTACCATTTTGTTTTTCTCATTTAAGTCTTCAGCTAATTTCTTGTTTTCGTTCATGTAGAAATTAAGCTGTTCCATAAGATTATCTTCAATTTCTAAAGGCTTTCCCTCCTCTTCTTCTTTTTCTTCCACCCAACCTAAGGTTGATAACGCATCAACTATGGATTTATCTTCTTCTTCCTCATGATGTTCATCATCATCTGACATATGTTGTAAATCACCTTTTCATCTATTAAATTTTTTTATTTTGTTTTATATTTTTGTTTATAAAAACATATTTGCGATCCAAAAAGAATTTAGTTAAATATCCGATAGATAAGGCAATAATAAGGCTTATCTCTAATGGAGTATTTATAAAATTGGTTAAAAAAAACTGAATTCCAATATTCTCAATCGTGGTAAGAATCGCGAATCCAAAATATTTAAGGAACTCTATTGAAGTCTCTTTTAATTCTTTTTCTGTCATTTTAAAAACTATAAATTTATCGAGAAAAAACTTTATAATGTAAGTAATTCCAACAGCAAAAATTGACCCAATTAACTCAGGCATATTAAAGGGGTCAGTAGAACAATATAAGGCTTGAATGAATTCATTATCGCCGAAAGTATCACAAATAAGAGGTGAAAAAACTAATTGATTACCTTTTTGGATTGCATAATTTAATATAATCATTAATAATGCAAATGTAAAGTAGAGGAGCATTTGTTTTTTAATGTTGTTATTATCGTTCAATATATTATGACCTTTTCAGTTGTATTTTAATTCTATTCCACATTGAGCACAATATTTTGCATTAATATCTAATATCTTTGTTCTACAATTTGAGCAATATTTTATTCTTAATAATTTATCTTCGTTTTTTTTACTTAAATCCTTTTCTGCTGGAATGCTACTTATTTTTTCTTTATTCTGTTTAAAAGAAAAGGGAAGAAAACATATTAGTGGAATAAAAAAAAAGATATCTATTGTAAAAGTCAATATTAAGAAAAAAATAAATAGAGCTAAGAAAAACAAGTTGATTACAATTCGATTTTCATTAGACATAGTAATTATAAATATTATTTTAATCTTTAATGCGATCTTTCCAGGAATCTACATTTTCGAGGGAATTTTCTTGTGTTGTTTGGGATTGTATAGAATCTGAAAATTGATATGAGGTACCAATTTCTTGTTTAGGAGTGGTTAACAATCCTACAATTTCTCTTAAACTGCTTTGTTTTTTTGTTTCTTTATGAGTCAGTTTTTTATAAAGCTTCTTTATTCCAAAAATTATTAATGAAAAGCTGATAGAAAATAGGAAATATATGGCAAACCATCCACTACCAAAAATCCATAGAGGAAAGGGTAATAAACCACTGTCATAATCAGTAAATATAAAGCTAAGACTAGTAAAAATTCCTATAAAAATAATACATCTTAAACACATTGGTAACAATTGCTTCTTCATCATTTGATTTGTTAATTGAATTGTTTCTTTTTGTATTTGTATCAATAATTGAGGATCTCCTATAACTTGAGCATTTCTCATGCGTTCTCGAAGATTCAATGCTTTTTCTCTGATCTTTTTCATTTCTTCTTTTTTTAGACCTAAAATTTTATTAAGAAACACGCTAAAAATTGTCATACCAATTGTTATAAACATTATAATGAGAATTATTAAGCCATTTGTCATGATTTTATCACTATATTAAGAAAAATACAATTTCAATTAAATTTTTTGATCAGTTGTTTTCTTAGATTAAAGTCTCAAACTAAATTGAAAAATTTCGTTATTCTAAAAATTAGTTTAATTTTTTTTAATTATCTCAAATTTCCGTCTAAAAACCCTTTAATGTACTTTGGGTAGACAGTTTTCCAACGTGTTGGTAAACTTGACACAATAGCACACCCCAAACGGCAATTTTGGCAAAATTTATAGCTGTCGTGACAATTCATTATTTCTTTTACTTCTTTTGAATTATAAATATCTGCAATTGGATATTTTAAAGCATTATAACTTCTTATTGGATGTATTTTACAAGGGTAGTTTACATATCCATCGTGACTAACAAATAAATAAGCTTCTGCCACATGGCAGCGAAGAAGTTTTTGAAAATAGTTTGGAAAACCTCCAAATCCTCCTTTCTCAATAATTTCAATACTGATAGGGTCAGTTAATATATTTTTAAATACAGCTCTCAATGATCTTATAATATTTGCCCAACTAGATATATTGGGAACTAAATCATGAATTTTTTCAATTTGAAAGCTTTCACTTGAAAAATCTCTTATGATATCTTCACATGGATATAATTCAATCGAGCAATTTAGTTTTTCCGCTAATTCACACATATCTCTCAAATAAAATAAGTTATCTTTCATAACTACAGTATTAATAATTATATTTATATTTCTTTTATTGGCAAGACTAATTGATTCGAGAATTTTATCAAAAACTTTAATTCCTCGTTTTTTATTATGTAATTCTGCTGTAGGATAATCAAGTGAGAGGAGGATATAATCCAATCCTTCAATTTTATACTTTTTAAATAATGCTGGTAATAAGTATCCATTTGTAGCTATTCCACTCATTAAACCATTGGTTATACCTGTATGATAAATCAATTCAGGTAAATCTTTTCTTATCGTAGGTTCACCCCCAGTAAAAGAAAGTGCGTTAATACCTAATTCTGCTATTTGATCAATAATATACTTTATTTGCTCTGTATTCATTTCATTTTTCGATATATAAGCTGGTAATGAATGAATTGAACAAAATAAACAATTTGCATTACACCTTAATGTTACTTCGATTTGCGCTGAATATGGAACTTTTTTATTAGTAAAGTTGTTTAAGGTGAAATTCTTCACATATTTGAACCAATTTTTTATTCTCATTAGAGGAATTAATTTCACCTTTTATCTTTATCAATAACTAATTGTCTTAAAACAATAAACTCGGCTTTTCTAGAAATAGATTCTTTGATAAAATTATTCATTCTGGTGAGAAATGGAATTCCTGTATTGACCAAACGATCAGGTCTAAATATGATATTTTTAACTGTATATAACATCGTTGTATGGTTGACCATTACATCTGTAAGATTTATGGCTTCCCAAGGATGAAAAAATAATATTAACAATTTCTTTTTTAATATCCATTTTCGTAATAAAAAATAACTCCCTGGAAGCCTAAAAAATACATTATAATTTGAAGGATGAAATTCTTGAATTTGATAATCGTTTATTTGATAATTTTTCATCTTAATCCCAGAACTAATTGAAGAATCATATTTAAATCCTAAATTGTTTAAAACTTTAAATAAGAATTTTGGAGGTTTTAAATAAGGAGCTCGAAAACCAATAATTTCTGAATTTTGACATGTATTTTCGACTATTTTTTTATTTTGATAAATTAGTTTTTGACATTTTTTAAAATTTAATTTATTTAATCGTTCATGATTTAAACCATGACATGCTATTTCATGGCCTTCCCTCTCAATTAATCTTATATACTCGGGTAGATGCTCAACAATGTTTCCAGTGCAAAAAAATGTTCCTTTGATTTTGAAATTTTCTAATAGTTTTAATATTTTTAATAGTCCAAATTTGACTCCAAAATATGTGTCTAAAACATTAGGAAAATCTCTTTCAATATCAAAGGTCAGTGCAATTTTCATTATGTAAACTAAAGTAAATTGAAAATAGAAATTCTATTTATTATTAGAAGATAAGTACTAATTATTCTATAAAAGTTTTAAATGTATTAAAAAATTAATTGATTTTAGAATAAGATAATGCGAGTGTTAATATTAGGTGCTGGTATTTCTGGTTGTACTTTGGCACGACTATTAACAAATAAAGACCATATTGTTACAATTAAGGAGAAAGAAGATCATATTGGAGGGTTATGCTATACAAAAACAAGCCCTAATGGTATTCTATATGAACCTTATGGCGGACATGCATTTCATACAAAAGATAGTCGTATTAAAAAATTTGTGCTTAATTTTGCAGATTTTAATAATTATAAACACACAAAGGGAATTGTTATTAATGGTGTTTTGCGGCATTTTCCTCTCAGTAAAAAAACAATTTTTGAGATGGAAGAAAGTGAACAAATTCTTAAGGAAATAGAAGAACTCCCAAAATATCCTGACTTAACTAATTTTGAAACCTATGCAATTTCTAAATTCGGAATTAGTTTATATAGATTATTCATTTATAATTATTCCAAGAAAATGTGGGGTGTGGAACCCAAGGAACTAACAACCGAATATATCTTAAATCGTATTAAACTGACGAAATCTAATACTCAGATGTTTGAAGATGATTTTCAAGGACTACCTGTTAAGGGGTACACAGAATTTCTTAAAAATATGATACATGATATCCCTATAGAATTTAATAATAGTGCATTTGATGAGTCGTTACACGATCTCATTTTATTTTCAGGACGAATAGATGAACTATTAAAATTTAAATTTGGAAAGTTACAATTTAGATCTTTAAGATTTGATTATGCGGAAAATGATGATTGGGAAAATGAAAATTTCGGTTCAATCAACCTCCCACAACATCCTAAGTACATAAGAAAAATAAACTTTAAAGTTCTTTACCAACAGAAAATAAATAAATCATGGATCCAATATCAAGAACCAATATCATTTAACAAAAAAGTTTTACCATTGTATCCTGTATATACTAAGCAAAATGTTGAATTATTTGATAGATACTTAATTGAAGCTTGTAAGTCTGACAAAATAATTCCAGTCGGTCGTCTGGGATTATATAAATATTTAGAAATGGGCCAAGCTATTTCTTTAGCAATGAAGATGATTCCCTTAATAGAAACTTGGAAAAGTTTAAACCCTAAAAAGAGGTTTCTTGAAATTAAGAAGTTGTTACTCCACAATTGAATCTAATATAAGTAGTTATTATTCCATCCAATTGGTGTCTTTTGCTAATTTATAATAGATATCTTTTTTTGAATGATATTGGGCTATGCGTCTTAGACTACGACGGGCGTTTAAAGATCTTCCACTTGTGAATACTGATACAAAATTTAATGTTTTAATTCTACCTGTATTCAATTTTCTTATTAGATATATTAGAGAATCTGAGAATACTTTATCTATCCCTATTAAATTTGAGGGTAATTGCTTGAATCCACCTACTTTATATAAAATCTCTCTTCTCACAATTATATTACATCCTATAAGTTCAGGATATCCTAATAATGTTTTAAAAAAGTAATATAAATGCATGAAAAGGTTAAGGAAGAAATAATTTGTTATAGTACATGTCTGGGAACCTAGTTTAAATGAAATGGCCTTTCCATCATAATATTTAATTCTGGCGCTACAAGCAAAAAGATTTTTGTGTTTCTCAAAGACTTTGTAAACTTTTTGTAAGAAATGTGAACCTATTAATGTATCTGCATCCAAAAATACAAGTAAATCACCAGATGTTTTAGGTATAACATAATTTAATTGAGAACTTTTGCCTTTTTTTGGTGATATATACACTTTTACATACTTTTCTGCTATAGAGACAGTTTTATCGGTACTTTGACCATCGACTACGATAATCTCATAGGGTACATCGCATTTTTGTTTTTTAACTGCGATTAATAGCTTCTTTATGGTAAACTCTTCGTTATATGTGGGAATAATAACTGATATTTTATTAATTTTCATCATGTTTTTCTGGGTGCGGAGATCAATTAATTATTAATTCATTCACTTAGGGATAGTTATTAAAATATGATTTTTTAATATTTTATAAAAGAATTAAATATATTAAAAAAATTAATTCATTTTAGAATATGGTAAAGTCAAAAGTCTCTAGTAAAACGAAATTTTTTACGTCAGGTTTCATCTTTTCATTTATTTTCTTATTCTTAAGTTCTACAGTTATCATTTTATTTATAATTTCTCGACTATTTTTTTCAATTCCGTGGGTTGATAAAATATATAATTATATTGCACCTTTGTTATCATTAATTTTCTATGAATATAATTTATATGTTTATGGTGGATTTTTAATTGCCTTTGTAGTTTTACTTCCATTATTTGTCTTAGGGTATAACTTGGCAAAAACTAAGCAACTATTTGGCTCAATAGTGTACATTTTTAGCTTATTAGGATTTATAGTGATCATTTTTATAGGATCTTATTATACTTTTTTTAGTATCTTATTCAATCAAGATCTAACTCTTAATACACGTTTAATGTTGTTTTTACTGTTATTACCTATTAATTTTACTCTTAGTTTAGTACTCTTTCAGGTAAATATAGATTTTTTTATTTTTTTGAAAGATTTGATAAAAGCCAGAAAAATTTGGAAGCATAAAAGACCTCAATTTGAAATTGAAGTTAAGGATAAAACAACATATATTAATATAGATACAGATCAACATATCTTCACTCCTATACCAATGTTAATTATCGCAAAATATCTTAGGAGCGAAGGTTATTCTGTTTCTTGGTTTGTAAAGGGTGCTTTTAATCATTTATTTTCCTTACTTATTTCATATTTAAGTGGATGGCCACGAGCTAGAAATATGCTATTTCGATTAATCGGAATGAAAATAGGAAAAAATTGCCATATTTCTCAAAAATCAATACCAGATCCACTTTTACCGGAATTAATTGAATTTGAAGATGGTAGTGGTTGTGGGATTGGTGTAAAATTATTAACTCATAATGCAATGCATATAAAACACGGAACTTTCAGTTTTGCGCCTATTAAAATTTGTAAAAATGCTAGGATAGGCGCCTATTCTGTTATATTGCCTGGAGTAACGATTGGTGAGGGATCAATTATTGGTGCTAGTTCAGTAGTAACAGATGATATTCCACCATATTCTATTGCATTTGGTTCTCCAGCCAAAGTTATGAGAGAATTAACAGAATATGAAAAGGAACAGGTAAATAAAAAGTATTAAATTAGTTCTTAATAAATTCAGCAATAGATTTATTGACTATTGTGTGATTTTCAACCATTACTCTATGTGGGCTATTTTCAATAACCACTATTTTTGAATTATCAATTAACTTATCCAAAGTATTAATCATTGATCTAGAAATAACTTTATCTTCATTTCCATATACTATTAATGTCGGTTGAACAATTTCGGAAAAATCTTTATATATGTTAAATTTAGAAGTCATATTTTTAAAAGTGCTTAAAACAACTGATTTTGGGATTTTTAACGCATTATTATAATGCTTTTTAAATTCCTTATTTTCTATTTTTGTTGAAATAATCTGTTTGATAATAATTTTTAAGAAATTCTTATAAAATAATCTGAAAACGATATTGAGCCAAAATAAATCCCATTTATTTTTGATAGACTGAGAAAATGTGCCGGAGGTACTAATTAAGACTAATTTTTTTACTAATTTAGGGTTTTGAATAGCAATAGTTAGTGCAATCATTCCTCCTAAAGAATGACCTATAAGAATGGCTTCATCATATCCAAGTAATTTAAGAAATTCTAGTACTTGTTTAGTAAAAAAGTCAATAGAATAATTTGTTTTTGGTTTATCTGATTTTCCAAAACCTGGTAAATCCAAAATAATAACATGTTTTTTAGAATTAAAATAACAAAATTGATAAGCCCATTCAAGTGAACTTCCTAACCAACCATGAATGAATAAAAGAGGAGTTCCTACAACTTTATTCTCAGAATAGAAAATACTTAATTCGTTTACAGTAATGAAAGGCATTTTTTAAATAAATATTTTTATTTAAATCTAAAGTTATAAATAAAATCTTTAATTGGATTCCTAACAAAATTTGTTGGGTTCCAATAGCATGGTTTAAAGCAATCACAATATTCAAATTTAAATTCTTTAATTTTCTTAACTCTTTCTTTTTGGGGCAATTTGATGAAATCACTAAATTGAATCGATGTTTTAACATCTTCGCAAAGCATTACAGTTCCATCATTATCAATTGCATAATATAAATCACCGGCATCACATTCCCAATGATATTTTTTTTGATACCATTTATTCATGTAATGATAATAGATATTAGGTGACCAGATGTGAATCCCATGTCTTTTTAAATTTTGTATTACGCTTCTTAGTTTAAAAATATCCTCTTCATTTAATAATAACTCCGGACAATAACTCCTATAACTATACTTTTGATTAGATCTCAATGAAGAATGTACAGGATCTAAAGATAATCGACACTCTAACTTTAAAATAGATTTTATTAGTGGTATTAGTTCCTTTATATTTTCTCTGGTTATAATAATATGAATACTGTAATCAATATTTTCAGGATACTTTTCTTTTATTCTTATCAGTAAGTTAATTAACTGTGAACGATATATTTTAGGACTAAAATTTGTGTCTGAAAGACTATCAATACTTATACCGAGAAGAAAATATCCATATGATGCAAATTCTTCAAGTAAATCTTCATTTAATAGAGAACCATTTGTTACAACATGAGTAAAAATACCTAAATCTATACAATGCTTTAATAGTTCGCCTAAATCTGATCGAAGTGTTGGTTCACCACCATATATCGTAATAAACCGACATCCTTGATTATATATTTGATTTATAATATTTTTCCATTGTTTTAAAGAAATTTCAACTTTATTCTGATTTTTTGAAGTAGCACAATAATAACAATCAAAATTACATTTTCGGGTAAAAAATATACTTACAAATACAGGACCATTTATTACTTTTAAACTCCTTTTTAAGTAGCTAATTCCCAGATTTCTTAATATGTTATTTTTTATACTACTCATACTTATCTTCAATCAGAATACATTAAAATATTTAACAGTATTAAAAAATATTGATGGCATCAACTTTAAAACCTGTTTCAATAATTATCCCTATAAAGAACAGAGTTAATCTTCTACCTAATTTGATCAAAAATCTATTAAATTTGAATTATCCACAATATGAAATTATAATTGTTGATGATTGTTCAACAGATAACACCAAGGACCTTTTAAGAAAATATCCAATTAAATCTATATCATTAGAAAAGTCTGTTGGATCAGCAAAAGCTAGAAATATTGGTATTAAAGAGGCGAAAAATGATATAATAGCCCTAACCGATTCTGATTGCTTTGTTTCAAGGAATTGGTTAAAAAATTTAGTTCCTTTTTTGGATGAATATGATATGGTTGGTGGAAGAGTGGTATTTTATGACAGGGCAGAAATGAAATTAAATCCATTTAATCAAAAAAAGAAAATCGTTATAACTAAGGAGTCTTCCATTAATTTTCTTAATACAAGCAATATGATGTTTAAAAAATATGTATGGAATTCGACTGGGGGTTTTTTAAATTATAGAATTGAGGATTTAGAATTTTCATGGAGGTCATTAAGAAAGGGTTTTAAATTAATTTACGTACCAAAAGGGTTAGTAATTCATCATGGTAAAAGAAATCCACTTCAAAACATTAAGAAATATTTACAATATGGAAAATCATATTCAAAAATAGCAGCTATTCATAATATGAAGTTTATATTTAAACCAGAGTTAAATAATGGAAAAAAATCAATAAAGGATTACTTACCGTTAATCATTTTTTCTAATATTATATCATTCACACTATTTATTTGTAGTTTTATAGTTTTTAATAGGATCTATAATTTCTCATTGTTCAATTTTGCGTTATTCTTTTTTATTTATTTAAATTTTCGATTTGTGAAGAAAATAGACATTATCTACAAATTATATAGATTTAGTATAATTTTTAGCATAGTGATTTATACATTAATTTTCCTATTTAAAAAGAAAATTAATTTCAGATAAGGAGTTAATAAAAAGTTTAAAATAAATTTATGAAAGGAATAAACTAGTGAAGCCAATCAATTATAGAAGAACAACTTCTACCTTGGGCATCTTCTAACCTTCCAATAATTCTAAATGTAGCACCGTTATAACCACATTCTGGACATTTCATTTTTGAAATGAGTTGTACGAAATCATCAACGAGAACCGCTTGATTTATACTTCCATTTACTCCATATGGAGTAATTACTTCTAATAAACCTTCCATACCATCATTAACTGGTTCTAGATTTTCTAGATCTCTTACAATAATCCTAGAAGTGTCAGGACAATGCAATAAGAAATCTTGGTATTTTTCAGACCAATGCCCCCCAAAAAGAGTTGGTCCCTCTGTAAATGCATAAATATCTGCAATATCTTTTGATTTAATGTTAAAGACTTTTTCATAATTTTCAATAAATTTAACTTTGTCTACTGCGTCTAATTTCGCTTCCCCTTTAACCCCATCCCATCCCCCACCCCCACAACCAACAAAAGATGACCCATCAAGGTCATAAAAAATGTTTTCTTTTAATAATCGTTTCTCAAACATGTTATTCATTAAGAGTGGGCTCCCACCAAATATTAATTTACTCACTTCCATTCCTTTCCATTGCCCTGTTTTTAAAATCATATTAACCATTTTAAGCATTTTACTTACATCCAAAATAAAACCACCCCTTATTGAAAAAGATGAAACTATTGCCCAAATCGTTTTTAAAATTTTTCCTTTTACCATATATTCTTCATGCCCATAATATTCCCATGGTTTATTCATACATGCTGTGAAATATCGCGTTCTTTTAACATATTCAAAGCCCTTCGCATTCTTTTTTGCCATAAATGACATCATTACACGATTAGGGGCAAAATTAAAAACAAGACATCTTTTGGGACCAAGTTTTAAATCCTTCCATCCAAAGAACTCTGTAAAAACTTTAATTGAATTATATTGTATTTGATCAAAATCCTCTAATGATCGAGGAACTATTGATGGATCTCCTGTTGTTGAAGATGAACATGAAAATAATACTATTTTATCAAGAGGTACTTTTAAAAGTTGTAGCGTTCGACCTTCTGATTTTTTATAAATGGCTGTCGGAGTATAAGGGATCGTATCTATACTATCAATGGTTAATTCCTTAGGAATTTCAAAATCGAAATTTTTGCAGAGTTCTTCTCGATAATATCTACAATAATTATACGATAACTTTAGTTGTTCTAATAGATCTTTACAAAATTTTTCATTTGGGTAATGATTTGGTTTAAAATCAAAATATTTTGTTTTTAATTCTTCAGGTAAATGATCACGTATTTTTAATACCAATAAAATAACCTATTTCAAAACCTTTTTGTATTAATTTATAGAATTGCAGTTTAGTAATTAAATATTATTTGCTTTAATAAAAAAAAAAAAAAGAAATTAAGTTATTTAGCAGACAAAGCTATTATTTCCGCTTCTTGCTTTTCAAAAATCATTGGAGTTTTTTCCCAACTTAAATCTTTTGGAAGCTTAAATTGACGTAAAAACATATAGAGATGAATAAAGCCACTTATTGGAAAGTATAATAAAAGGCTATAATGTTTGTCGCAATATTTTCGTATAGCATTGACCAAAAATCCAAATTGAAAGAATAAACAAGATAAAGTCCAAATGAGTAAATAATATTCTCCAATCATAAAATAGAATATTGTAAAACCAATCACAATAGGAATCCATGTATCTAAATTCGCTATAACCATCATCGTCATATTTCGGGAGATAACAATTGATTTCCCATTCTTCTTTTCACTTTTCATTTGCATTAATTGGGGCATATCGAAAATAAATCCCGCAAGCCAACGTGTTCGTTGTTTTACTAAGATCTCCCACGTATTTGGCACATATTCATAAATTTTTGCCTTGGGTGAAAAATAAATTCTTACTCCATCTAGATTTAAAAGCACTGAAAGATAGAGATCTTCTGTCATTGAATCTTCATTAAAACCTCCATATTTCAGTAAGTATTTCGTTCTAACAGCAAAATTTCGCCCAAATGAATAAGCTGATGATCCTAATCTATTTTTAATTTCAAATAATAATCCACCTCCAGATACAATCGCGTAATCAAGAAAAATGCCTTTGGTCAATTTATTATCTTTCCAATTTTTAACTAAAACAGGACCAATGACGGCATTATATTTTTCATCTTGAAATGGCGCGATTAGATGTTTTAATGTATCTGGTTGTAAGATACAACCCGCATCATAAAGGACAACAACTTCATTTTTTACATATTTTAGACCATAATTAAGGGCTGGAGGTTTTCCTTTTTTAGCAAGATCTTCTGATAAAATTTCAATATCTATGGTATTATGCTCTTCTGCAAAATTTCTACAGAAATCTGTTGTATCGTCTGTTGAACCACTTGTAATTATAATTATTTGGATGTTTTCTTTAGGAAAATCTGATTCAATAATTGAGTTTAATGTTCTTCCTAATAACATTTTTTCATTTTTACAAGCAATTAATATACTCACATCTGTATAATAAGGTATTTTGGCTCGATAACCTCTCCCAAATGAAGCAAAGAAATGTATTCCATAAAAAATAATAAAACCTAGTAGCGTAATAAGCCCAATTAATGGAAATATGTACCACCAGTAAGTTAAAGAGTTGGTAAAGAATCTGTTAATTCCTCTTACTATTCCTGATAACCAAAAGCGTGTAAAGTACATGTGTAATAACACAAAATATATTACCTGCACTGTTCCATATAATAAATATCTTGAAATTTTCATTTTTTCATTCTCCTTTATTCTTATCCATTTTTTTTAAATTTTTATAAACATATCTTCCAAAGAGAACCACTGAAAGAACCATAATACTTAAAAGACTAATCTGATAAATCAACATAGTCCAAGTTACTATTCCCTCATGTGATGCAGACCATATTTCAGTAGCATTAGGATTAATCAAATCTGTTAAGAATACAACAAGGCTAGAAGTACCATAGATCGCAAAAAATGTAGTAATTAATAAT
>JBHLNY010000332.1:0-3514 GCA_048941065.1 Promethearchaeota archaeon | reverse complement strand
ACACAAGATTGCGAAATGGAACCCTCGTGCGGCATTTCAAAGAGCTGTCTGCGGCTCGGCAGATCCCACACGCCAAATGCCCTGTCGCCGGTCGCGGCCAGTACCCGTCGGCCGTCCGGCGTGACCGATAAGATCGTGCCGGCAATGCCCTCGGTCGGCAACTCATGGGCGGCATCTTGCCCGATGTCCCATCGTCTCAGCGGGCTACCGAACAGGACAGAGTGACCATCAGGGGACAAAGCCAGGACTCGCGCGTCGAACGGCGATCCATCGGGGGCTGGGAGCGTACCGATCTCGCGCAACGCATCCAGATCCCAGGCCTTGATGAGCGCATCGGAGACGGAGACTGCCTGCCGTCCGTCCAGTGTCATGGCAATGGCACGAATACCCCCATGATGGTCCGGCAACTCGGTGGCGGTGCGTCTTTCGAGATCCCAGATCCGGACGGAGCCGTCCCCGGACAAGGCCAGGGCCTGGTGGCCGTCATCGGTCAGCGCGATCGAGACGACCACCGAACCTTCGACGCGCAGACTGTCACGGATCACGCCTCTCATCAAGTCCCACACGCGAAGCTCGTCTTCGTAGCCAGTGACCGCGAGGTCGCCTCCGGCAGCCAAGGCCACGGGCGTGTGGCCTCCCAGAGCCTGATTGAAGAGTGTGCGGCGGCATTCCCCAGTTTCCAGATCCCAGACCCGGACCGTCTGATCATTGCTCGAATTCCCGGCCGAAATAGCCCAGCGGCCGTCGGGCGTGATGGCGACCGAGCGGGGCGTGCCAGCGAGGCGGCCTTTCAACGTTCGCAGCAATGGGCTGCCGGGTGCCACCAGGCTGGGGGTCAGCGGGCAGAGCCAGGGCGCGTCGCGGAATGCCCTGGCACTATCGACCAATGCCCGCAGGCCGGCCGAGTCGAACGAACACAAGCGGCCCACGAGCTGGCCTGGCAGTTGGGCTTTGTCCCTGGCAAGGACGTGTGCCGAGAGCCGGAGCGCGTCACGCGCCAGGCGCATGTCTGGATCGTCTTCCGCCAGGTCGTAGTCCGCGATCAGGCTGACGACGTCGGTCACGGCAAGCTTCGCCTGGGGCCATCCGAATTCGCCCAGGAGCTTGCGCAGGGCCTGCGCGTCGCCGGCCTTGAAGAGGTGGGTAGGTAGATAGCGTAGGCCGTACGGATCGCAGTGCGACCAGTCGTCGTGATATCTCTCTTGGAGGTAGCCTGCGATCTGCCCGTGCCAGCGGAGCGGATCGACGTGGAGGTCGGTGGTGTTCGCAGACTGCCGCGTGGCTTCCGCGGTCAGAAACTCGGCCACCGTGGCGTGGTACAGCCCCCATCGGCCATTCACCTCGTCCAGAAACTGCCGCAAGCGGCCGAGCGCGTCGAGTACGTAGGCCCGGTCGACGCCAGTTCCGCCGAAATCCTTGATCTGGTCGGGCGTGAGCTTGTCCAATGCCACACACAGCACAGCCAGTAGCGGGTGGTAGAGGGCCGGCCAGGCGGGCAGATTGCCCCCGCTGGAGACTGGCACAACCAGGTTCTTGCCCTCGACTTCGGCTTTGATCTGGTGCAGGAAGAAGGCGTACAGCCCCTCGATCTCGTCTGGCAGGTCGCGGAGGGCCAATAGCTCGCGCAGGGCATCCAGCGCCTGATCGTCTGCGCGGGCCAGCGCGCTGTCGACGGCGCGGGCCAGCGCATCGAGATAACCCAGGTTGCCGTGTGCCTTCCTGGCTACCTGGTCTGCGAAGCCTGCGATCGTTTGCCCGGCGCGGCCCACTTCTCGCGCGACTTCTGGCTTGGCGACGAACTGCCGGACGTAGACCCGCACATCGTCCTGCACGTGGCGGTTGTCAGGCTCGATCGTCAACGAGCGCAGGTAAGGTTTCTGTCTTTCGCAGAAGGTCAACAGCGCCACGTCCGGTGGACGGGAACTGAGCACGAAGCGCACATTTGCCGGCAGCTCCGGACAGTCTGTCAGCCACGCCAGGATATTCTCCGCAACGTCGTGGTAGCGGGTCTCATCCAGCGCATCGACCAGGATCACGATCCGAGCTTCCCGGTGGAGCTTGAGCAAGACGCGAGCCGGATCGATGATGGCCATGTTCAAGAGCTGGCTCAGGTCAAGCAATTGACGCTCGATAGCCAGCTCCCCCACGCGCAATCCGATGACGCGACCGTCGTTTTGCTCGATGTGCTGCTGAATGGAGATCACCTTATGATAGAACGGGGAGGCGATGATCCTCTTCACCTCTGCGCCCACCACCTCACTTGCGGCTTCCGTCGTCCCGAGCCGCTGCTGGACGGAGACTCGCAGGTTCTCCTGGGTGAACGCCTCGGGGTAGCGTGCGGCCAGTTGGTAGCCGATGCGCAGCAGGAAGGAGTGCGCGCCGACGTCGCCCAAGGGCGTGCGCTGGTCGCGGCGGATGAAGTAGCGGGGCCAGTCGGGGTGGTCAGCTGCAATCTGGGCCATGAAGGTGCTCTTGCCTGCGCCCGGCGCCGCGGTGAGCAGCACGAAGCGGCAGTCCGGTTTCGCCAGTTGCGTGGCGACTTCATCCGCCAGCCAGTCGCGGCGCAGGAAGCGGGGGTTGTCGTTGACGTAGGATCGTATCAGGGCCTCGTTGAACAGATCGCCGTCACGGGTGGTTGTCTGGGCCGTCATGCTGTACCTCGCTCTTGTCCCTCATTCGTGGGGCTCACATATTACGCGGCCATAGCCAGGTCTCGACGGTGCTGGGAGGCGGCATCGCCATACAGGATGGCGCTGTAGCCGGTGAGGTCGCCTACCTCACCCAGATCTAGGATGGCGCGCTGACGGGCCTCCAGGAAGGCCAGCCCGACGTTCTCGCGCAGGAACAGGTGTTGATAGAAGGTCCGGGCAAAGATACCCGCGCCAGCCTCGGTCACCGGCCAGAAATAGCCGGCATACCCGTACACCCCGGCCGCCAGGAAAGCGGCAGCCAGACCGTTCGTTTGGCCCTGGGCAGAGACAAGCCGTTGCCCCCCCACACCACGCCCCGATTCGCAGGCGCTGTTGAACACAAAGTACGGCGGCTTCTTCCACGGCAGCTCGAGCACTTCGTCGGCCCTAAGGTCGCCGTCAGCGAAGCGCAGAAGGCTCAGGCCGGGCGTGTCCCGATCGAGGAAGCCATGCCCGCCGAAATGAAGCATGTCGTAGTCACCAGCGGCCAGCCTCTGGGCAAAGCGATCCCGAGTGGCCTGGTCGCGGGCCAGCACGTCAACCTCCACCCGAAAGGGACCGTGGGGGCCCTGGAGCTCCTGGAGGGCCGTCATCTCGGCCTCGCTGGCGGCCAGGTCCGAGGTGGGATTGGCCACCGCCAGGATGCGTACCACCCGATCCTCCTGCAAGGGATCGCGGCCCTGGCGCAGGATCATGCGTGTGGTCACCAGCCGACCGAATGGAGTTACTAATGGCAGGGACCCTGGAGGCGCGGTAATCAGTTCCCAGGGCAGGTTCAGGATGGTCTCGTCCACGTCGAGCAGGATGGCGGTGGGCGTGATGGC
>JBHLNY010000055.1:0-14566 GCA_048941065.1 Promethearchaeota archaeon | reverse complement strand
TGATATGCTATTTTTATATTCAATTTCTTGACCTGTTCTATATGCTCTTTAACATAATCTCTCAAATATTCAAAGATGTGTACAGGCTTGAATGGTACTTCAATTCCATATTCCTTTACTTTATTTGCTAACATAGCATAGCAATCATCATGAAATAAAATTATCTCCTTAGCACCTATTTTAGCAAGATTATCGACAAATTTTTGAGCATTTTCCTTTAACATACTCGGTTTCCCTCCATGTATCCATCCAAGGTAACAAAAGTATTTTCCTCCTTTCAAATAGGTCATTCCATCAAAAAGTTCTCCCTCGAAAACTCCCGGTAGTAGATCTCCAAGAGAACATAAATTTATAACTGGCTTTTCTGGTTCACCTTTAATAATCTTAGAGGGAAGTACTGAAGCTAGGTTAAAATTACGAAGTGCCTCTTCAGACATTTTAAATGAACCAGTTTCTTCTTGTCTCTCATTAATCAAATCAAAGGGATTAGCTCCTTCAGGACAGAACATGTTACAAGCTGCACATGTAATACAATCCGCAGTTACAGGAGTATCTTCTGCGTCAATTAATTTTTTAAATTCAACTTTAGCTTTTTCTTCTGGATATGCTAAATATGGACATCTCATCAAACACTCTCCACATAGGGTACATTTTTTTTGGTCAAACATTCTTTTTCACTTTAAATTTTAATTAAAGTAATTTTAATATCAAAAAATTATAAATTAGTTAAAGGGAGAAAGTTTAATAATCTTTTTTAGGTATACATAAAACTCTTAATGAGTATTATTAAGAATTAAGGTAAACCTATCATTATTTTAAAAGCGACTGTTTCATCACCCTCGTCAACTGTAGTGATTGTATAAGCTATATCATGTTTATCTCTAACTTTTGGCATTAACTGAGTACATATAAATTTCATTCTTGTAGAGGTATTTTTGCCTTGCCATTCCCATACTTTTTGGTTATGAGCATCAACAAATAGCAAAATTTTGTTTGAATCTAATAATTCAAATAAAGGGATATTTTCTTTAATTTTTAATTCTTCAAATTCTTCTAATTGATTGTTAAGCTCATAAACATGAATCAAGGTTATTGAATCTCTTTTTTATCTTCTTATATCTTATTTAGAATTTTTTATTTATAAATTTTTAATATATTTTTAATAATTTACTAAAATATCCTTACTCCTTAAATTTAAATATGAGAAAGAAGATAATCATCGTAGAAAATTATCATGTTTAATTTTTGGGCAATTTTCATTGTTAGTGGGATTATTTTCTTCGTAATAATTTTAATTTTCTATATTTGCATTCGAAAACTTCATAAGCTTTTAAAGAAACCTGAAAAAGAAGAAAAAATTTTACACTTAAAGTGTTTAGATGGTCATTTAGTTAGATCAAAAGGAGAATTAATTATTGATAATTACCTATATTTTCTAGGTTTGAACCATAAATATGAAAAGACGATAAAAATAAATGGAAGAAAAATAAAATATGATTGGTATTTGCCAGAATTCCAAATTTACATTGAATATTGGGGTTATTATGGCAAAGAGTATATGAAAAGAAAAAGTGAAAAGATAAAATTATATAAAAAAGGTAAATTGAGGCTAATATCAATTGAAAATGGTATGTTTAAAGATATTTATACTAATTTGATTGATAAGCTGAAGAAGTTTATCAAGTTAAATAAAAAAAGTATAATTACAACCTTTTGTCCGGGTTGTGGTATAGAACTTGATGAAAGATTTCAAAATAATTTTAATTTTGTTTAATTATATAAAAAAAGTCCTTAGATAACCTTTTTAAAAGTTATTTTGATATTTTCTCCTTCTTAATTTAGAAATTAGATGTCCTTTGGAGAGGAGTTGAATTCCAAATTGAGAACTATAATCACGTGAGAAATCAGTAACTATATTACAAATCATAATGCCTCCTTGAACTTCTGTATCTATACATGCTTTATGCAATTGCCGTAATTGTGTAATGGAAATTTCTCTTTTCCAATCTCGTATAAACATACCATAAAAGGATTCCTCGTTTTTGACTAAAGCATCAAAAATCCAGATTTTTCCAGATTTACCCTTTAATTTTTGGGGGCCTTCAATATACTCATATTTATCGGAAAAAACATATTTAGTCAATTCGGTTAAATCTTTATTTCCTAGAGACATAAGTGGCAATATTTTAATCTTTATAAAATTTAAATTGTATCATTTAAATATTACTTCAATAGCTATCTAAATATTAATTAAAAATATGTATTATCGAGAGAATACATAATATTTAGATTGAAGATTTAAAATTATTTTTTAAAAACAAAAAGCCAAAATTCGTTATTAATTCGAATTAATTAGGATTTTATTGAATTCAAATAGCTTATGAAGAGGATATGCTCCTTCATGATTAAGTCCATTTTTTTTTATGAAATAATAGAGATTTAGCTGTAAAAATTCTATTAACTGATTTGCAATCAAATCACAAATGGCTTTACATTTTAAAAAATTATTATTAGAAACATAAGTACAGCTTTTATTATATTTAAGGCAAAATTTTTTCATTTGCAATGATATGCCTTCAGCAGATAAGATATTAAAATAAGTCCAGCCATCTTTAAATCCTGCTAATTGACTTGGTGGGATTGATTTAATCGAATCGCGAAATTTATTCTTTAAGCAAATTTTGTTAATTCGTTTTTTAACATTCTTCATTTCTTTTTTTGCTTCAATCTGACAAAGAAAAACATATTTTTTTAGTAAATCCTCTGCTTCTTTTGTTTTATTCGAATCGATTATTCTCCAACCCTCGGCTCTTTTGCAATCAATACTATCAAAATCTGGATTTGAAAAATTCGTTGGATAAATCCAACATTGTGGCGGTTTAATTCCTGAATTATGTACACTACACCCATTAATCTTTTTATCAAACAAAAAGCATTTCCCCTTCATCTCATCAAATCTCAAATGAAAACTAAAAACATTGCTTCTTATAAAATCCTCTTTCTTAGCATATCCCCGTCTTATGAATTCTTTTGCTAAAACTTTAGGAACATCAATTTTAATTGAACAACAATCTCCATGGCATATTGATGGATCAAGACACGATGGACCTTCAATAGCAGATTTCATTAAATAATTGAATTTTTCCACAATTTTCCAGAAGAATTCATTAACCATTTTGTAAAATCCTTATTTTAATTGTATTTTTTTACATTTTAGATACAATACTATTTAAAATGCATTAATAAGATTGTATTTTGTCTACTAAATTTTATATTTCAAAAACTTCATTTTTTTATTACCTAATAAAATTTAGTTATTAAATAATTATTTAAAAACATTATATAGTTGAGCGAAATTATGAGTGATTTAATTGTAGTTGACATTACAGAGAAAGAAAAAATAATTTTAGATGGCTCGCTAAAGCAAAAGGAAATTATAGGCAAAGGAAAACTAATAATAAAAAATCCATCAGCAAAAAGTAGATTATGGAATCTCACTTGCGACTTAAAAGAAAATATTAATACTTCTATCAAATCTAGAGAATTAGAATTAGGAATTCTTAACCCTACTCAACAATTCATACAAGAATATGAAATACGTAATTTAAAAGAACCAAAATTGAAAATAAGTGAAACTTTTGATACAGATATATCAATAACTGATAAAATAAATAATACATTCCTTTTCCTAAGAGACAACAAATGTAAATTAAAACTGATACTTAAGAATCTTTTAGATTTACCTATATTAGATATAAAATTAAGTCGTGAAATGCCCAAACTTTTTCAAGATATAGAAATATTAACACCAAATTTAGGAATAGCTAATATTAAAGAAGAAAAGGGAAAAAGATATTTATCTTGGGAAATAATTTCTTTGGAACGTAAATCTAATGCTGAACTTGAAATACTTTGTACTGTTAATGTACAAGAAACTAAAGAGCAACCCATTGGTTCTTTGACTGTAACCTATTTGGTAAATAACTATAAATTAACGTTGTTAGATCCAGAAATTAGAGGGCTGACAGACTCTATGAGTGGTATAGATAGAGATGAAAGTACTAAGCCAGGAATCTGGGATTGTAATGTAGAATTCATTAATGAATCCGGATTTCAAGTACGGCTTGAGAACGTAAAAGTTTCTCACAGAATAACAACAGGGACTGAAACTTTAGTTTCTCAAGCTCCTAATAAACTTTTAAATCCTGATCAATCTTGGAGTTATGATTTCCAAGTTGAAAATCAAAATGTTCCTGAGCTTAGTTCTTCAATAGAGTTTACCCCCCTCTATGTAGTTATTACAAGGGTAATTGGTGAAATCAAAAAAGAATCAACTATTTGTTCAGTATTAAGTGCTGCTGTAGATAAAACAATAAGTCCTTGTGAAGTTGACGCTTATGCTAATACTTACATGACAATACATAACATGATTGTAAATAATGGTTCAGCAAAAATTAAGACCCTTGCTATAACAGATGAGATCCCTAAAGATTTCATCCCTCCAGAACTTAAAAGTATTACTATTAGATTATTTGGGGCTGACCAAAAGACGTTAGACATCAGTTCTAGGTCAGAATTTACGCAAAAATTGGAAATAGATCCAGAAAGTTTAGAACCTACTACAGATCATAAGATTTACATTGAATTATTTAATTTGGAGAATCAATTTCTGCCAGAAGCAAAGATATCCGTAAGTTACTCTCTCTTAGCCAAAAATCCAAATCCAGAAACTATGTATAATACACCAATTACAATAAATGTTAATTCCTCTATTCTTGGAAAACCATATATAACTTCTCCAGCTGAAATCCCAAATATTAAGATTAAATATGTGAAAAGAAAGCTCAAAACCTTAAAAAGTATCAAACCTGGAATGATGGAAGGTGAATTCAGCATAAACCTCCATATTCAAAATAAAGGAAGTGTAGAATTAGAAAATATAATTTTAAAAGATAAAATTCCGAAAGGTTTTAATCTAGCTGATTTTACTCCTCCAGAGGGCGTTAAACATGAAGTTATTAAGACTGATGAAGAATCCGAGTTACAATTAAAAATACCTGAATTAAAAGGAAGTGAGTCTATTAAAATTAATTATAATTGTGCTGGTATGGGTGATTATCCAAGATATGAACCAGAAGTCATTGTTCAAGGCAAAAAAGGATCTCAATCTATAATTGAATCTTTTGAAGAAACATTAAGTCCCACACAAATTTTATCTGGAGCAATATCAACTTTAAGTAGAGAAAAAAAGGCATTAATTCATGAATTATTCTCAGAGATTTTTAAAGAGATTGATAAAGCTACTACTGGCAGGGAACTTAGTCATCTTTTAGAAAATATGAGAGATATTCTTCCTCCTGGGCCTTTACTTCATCAATTTATGCAATTTGCTAAGGAAATAAAATCTCATGAAAAAGTGATTGTTGGATCTCTTAGAGATGAAATCTTAGCTAAACTTGAAGAATTTAAAAGTAAATATAGTTAATTTTTTTTATGTAAATTCCTTATTTTATTCTCATTTATTTATTAAATATTTAACTTCTTGCAGTTTTAATTTAATTGAGTAATTATTAATAAATTTATAAAAATTCATATTTTTCATGCTTATGGATGCTCGGACACGTTATCTTGCAGTTTATAACGACTCACAGAGGAAAAGGTTAGATCGCGTTCCCACTCATGTTCAATATGTACGAGAGGAATTTATAAGTAAACATAAAAAAGAGTTAGTGTACAATTATAAAGGAATTATATTTAATAACAAGTATTTTGACATACCTCTCATCTTAGGATTTGATTCAGTTTTTGCATCGTTCCCATCAATTGTTAAAATTAAATCTGTTAAAGTACAGGGGAAAGAAAGGAAAGAAATAAGAGTAGGGGCTGATGGTCAAAAATTAAAGAGAAATTCTACTTATTATCAAGGGGGGTATATTCATGATATGGATATTCTTGAAGAATTGCGTTCAAATTTAAGCATTGTTGATAGAAGCAAACAAATTAACAAATTAATTAACTATTACGAAAAAATTGCACCGTATATTTTCCCAGTGCTTATAGTCGATGGAATTTTCGATAAAGTCTGGAAAAGCATGGGAATAGTCAAATTTAGTGAAAATTTCAAAAAAAATTCAAGACTTTATAGAGAGATAATTAAGTTTTATGCTGAGATAGCAGAAATAAATATTGAAGGATTAATTGAAACTACAGGGGGAAGGGGGAGGGTTATTAACATTTTAGATGATGTTGCCTATAAAGGACGTTCAATGATATCACCGGAGCGATGGAATCAAGATTTTTTATCATATTATAAGCAAATTACATCTATTATTTCAAATGCCGGTATAATCCCTCAAATTCATACTGATGGAGATGTTACAGAACTAATTCCTCTTTTTCAAAAAGCAGGTTTTCTAGGTCTACAAGGTTGGGAAGGTGGGGCAGATCCAAATTTTATTAATGATAAATTTCCAGATTTTGTTGTAATTGGATTTGGTGATGTAAGTCATATCCTCCCATTTGGTAATGAAAGTCAGATAGATAATCATGTAAAAGAATTGATGGACATTTTTAAAGAGAATAGACATTTTGTTTTAGGGCCAAGTACAGTAATTTTTAAAGAAATCCCTCTTAAAAGTATTAAAACTTTTATGAAAGCTGCAATAAAATATGGAAAGTACTAAATTAATAAACCTTTAAGAGTTAACTTATCTATATGCTCATAATCATTCTTTTAATTGTAATTTTTCTACTAAACTATTTATTATATTTAATAATTAGTTTTAAGATAAAAAATGATGAAAACAGAATAAAGATCTCATACCTTAAATTATATCCTAAAATTTCGGCAATATGTTTAGTTCTCATTCCTATCATAAATTCAAGCTTTTTGCAGATATTATTCCCCGAAAATATAAGTTATTTCAAAGAGTATTGGTTATGGTTTGTATTGGTTGGTATAATTTTTATTATACTTGGGATAAAATTTCTTTCTATGGTTAAAAAAATAAAACCTAATAAATCTAAATTTGAATCTACTGGTCCATATAAGATTGTAAGACATCCAAAAGATACTGGATGGATACTTTTATTTCTAGGTTTAGCATGTATATTGGATTCGTTTATATCTGTAATTATTTCTCCAATTTTTATTTTTCTATTAGAACTGAAAGACTATTTAGAAGAAAAATTCATTCTCATTCCAAAGTATGGAAAAGACTATGAGAAATTCAAAGAAAAGACTCCATATAGACTTATTAGTTCACCTTATAATGCATTAATGATAATTATCGCTATATTGATTGCTTATATCGGTATTTTCAACATATTTTAAATTTTTAGAAATCATAGAAATTATTCATTTTAAACTAATATTTGATATTGTAACACCTTTAATAGGTAATATTTTATAACGCAAATTATAAAATATGAAGTGTTACCTGATAGGATAATAGGAAATATTTGATTTTTAAAAAAATCAATATATAAAAATCAAGATAGTTAATAAAAAGTAAAGGAGGTAATAGTTAAATGGTAAAAAAAATAGCAATTCTAGCTACAGATGGGTATGAGGATTTAGAACTTCATTATCCCCGTATTAGGTTAAATGAAGCTGGTTATAATACAGAGTTAATCAGTTTACATAGAAGAGAAATAATTGGAAAACATGGATATCCTATTAAACCTGATAAATTGATAAGAGAGGCAAATTCAGAAGACTATGATGGAGTAATAATACCTGGTGGCACAAAAAATCCAGATTATTTAAGAAGAGAACAGGATATATTAGATTTTGTAGCAAAAATTAACAAACAAGGTAAATTAGTAGGAGCTATTTGTCATGCTGGATGGGTGTTAATTTCAGCTAAAATCGTAAAAGATCGTAAAGCAACAAGTTATTTTGCAATAAAAGATGATATGATAAATGCTGGGACCATATTTGAAGATTCTCCAGTGGTTATTGATGATAATTTAATTACATCAAGAACACCCGATGACTTACCCTATTTTATGAAAGCTGTCTTAGCATTCCTTAAAGACTAAAACATTAAATCCTTATAACTATATAATTTTTTATAGGAAAATTAATTTCGTTGAAGGATCATAAAATATATAGATTAAAAAAAATTAGAGAGATTTTATCCTTTCAATCTCATTTCTAATTATTTCATATAAATTGTTAATTTCTTGAATTTGCTTGTTAATAATTTCAATTTTAGTATCTATAACAGATGAATCAGTTATTTCACGTTCCTCTAGATCTTTTCTTACAATATTGAATGTTCTTATCTGATTTAGTATATTTTGCATTTTCTTTATTTTTAATTCAAAAATCTTTTTATCTTTTTTAAGAATTTCAAATATAGATTCGATATCCTCAACACAATTGAAGCACTCTTCAACATTACCTTCTTTTTTCAAATTTTTAATTATGTTATTTATATGTTCTAATTGAGATATTATAGCTTCACGTTGTGGCTCTAGTAATTCACGTTGTTTACGTTGTTCAGGCTCTGGTACTAAACTTATATTCTTAAAAATATTTGAAGTATACTTAACATTTATTCTGTCAGTAAAATTAGCTAGCGCTTGATCAACCTTAATAGGATCCTCTTTAATTTCCAATTGGTCAGAATCAGTAATTAATTCCAGTTCATTTAGTTCTAGTTGGGTTATTAGAGGAGTAAATCTAACTTGAAGTTGTTTTTTTCCATAAAATTCCTCATCCAATCGTAAGATTTGAGTATAGATTTGAACTAAATCTTCCCCGATAGGTGCATATAAAACACCTTCATTAGGATCAAGTTGTTTTAATAAAGGATGTATTCTTGATTGTTTAATTGCTCCTGTTACTAAGATTTTTTGCCATGGACTTAAATCTGGCATTCCAAGAAGTGGATTTTTTACTATTACCGTAATATTTGATTCTAATCTCAATCTCTTAAGATTTTCTATTGTTAATTGAGCGATTTCAGAGTTTGCTTCTAAAATAATAATTTCACCCTTAGGACATAAACAGTGTGCTAAGGCGGCAATGTAGCCACTTTTAGCCCCTAATATCAGTAGATCATCAGAAGCTTCCAAAGCTAGTCCTTGAAGCATAATAGTAATCATATGGGGAGCCGATATCGTTCTGTAGCTTTTTGGGTTTTTGTTATCATAATAAAAAACATTGGGGAAATCATCATAAAGTTTAGCATAGGTTATGAATTTCTTTGGAATAAAGTTTTCTAAGGGAACTTCTAAAAAGGCTTTATACAGTCTCTTATCTCTTAAAATCTCATTACTAACTAAAGAATCCAATAAACTTCTTTTTTTATCCTCAAGTTTTACGTTTTTGTCCAAATTAAATCAACTTTTAATACTAAAAAAATAATGGAAAAACAAATTATTATATTTTGTTATAATTATTTTTAAGATTTTCTGTAAACCTTTATAATTATGTTAATATTAGATGCTGAAAATTTAAAAGATGCTAAAATTACATTAACTCTAATTTTAATTAATTTCTCTTGCTTTATTGTTTTTAACTTGATTTTACCTGTGGAGTATATTTTATTATTTGTCCAAATAAATGAAAATATTATTAATAACTATGAAATTTGGAGAATCTTCACATCCATATTTCTTCACTCCGATTTTATTCATTTATTCTCAAATATGTTCGGCCTACTATTATTCGGTGCAACAATTGAAAATAGTAGAAGCTATTCAAATATTGAATATTTAATTCTCTATTTTATTTCAGGGTTAATTGGGAACTTATTCTCTTTAATTCTATTACCATTAAATAGTATAAGTTTAGGAGCGTCAGGAGCAATTTTTGGGTTAATTGGTGCAGTTTTTATAAAGATTGCAACAGAGGATAAATCCCTTCTATTTCTTGCTCTTCTTTACGTTCTCTTTTTTATAATAACTTCTTTAGCTCCAGATATTAATTTATGGGCTCATATATTTGGATTATTAAGTGGGATATTTTTTGGCTTATTCTTAAAACGGAAAAAAAGAGATGTAGATTATTATTAATACAAGAATCTCACATATATTATTTAGTTAAATTTACATTGACTTTTTTTCTTTTAGCTTTTAATTCTAATTCCATAGAAAAATCTTTAGGACAAATACTATTTATAGGACAAATGTCACATTTAGGATTGTTAGGTAAACATATTTGTTGACCAAATCTGACAAATAATCTATTCACTTTCAACCATAATTCTCTTGGGATTTTATTTTTCAATTGCATTTCTGTTTGTTCTGGTTTTGTTGTTTTAACCCACCTTAAACGATTACTAATTCTATGTACATGCACATCAACGGGGATTGTGGGGACATTAAAAGCATACACAAGAACACAATTAGCAGTTTTTGCTCCTACTCCTGGTAAAGTAATTAATTCATCAAAATCGTTCGGAACCTCATCCTTATATTTTTGATGTATAATGTGGGATATTTCTTTTATTCTTGCGGCTTTCACTTTATAAAATCCAGATTTATAGACTAATTCTTCCAACTCTTCGACATTTGCTTCAGATATTAGTTTTGGGGTGTTAAATTTAGCAAAAAGCTTCTGTGTTGCTTCTCTCGTATTTTCATCTCGGGTTCTGGCAGATAATATTGTAGAAATTAAAATTTTAAATGGATCTTGTTTTTTTCTAGAAAGCTCATCTAAATGTGCTTCTCCTTCTAAATCCTTTTCAATGTTATTTAAAATAACAGCATAATCAGTCGATATAATAGTTCACGTTCTATTTCTTTTCAAATATATAGATTTTTCTTTTAATAACTTGGTCTTTTTTGGCATCAATTAATGTTCTAATCTTTTGCTTCCGAAATTGTAACTTTTGATTTGATTTATTAATAATTCTATTGGAATCTATCATCTGGATCGATTTAAATTTGTTTTTAATAGCAATTTTATTGATATCTAGTTGAATATCACCACCATCAATAGTACTGATAATGGGAGCTACAATACAAATTCTTCTGTTAGATTTTAATATTTTATATGCCTCCCTAAATATAGCATTATATAAAGGCTCTAATTCAAAATCTATAAATTCTTTTGCTTGTGTGTAATAAGGGGGTTTATGATAATAAGGACCTAAGGGAGGCTCAGTGCAGATACCTTCAAAGAAGTTATCCTCAAAATATTTAGATAATTCTTTGGCGTTTATTTTTTTAATTCTTTCATTTAAAATTAGCGGAACTGGTTCTTTTAATTCTTCTAGTAACCAATTAATATTACGAAGTGTATTTGTTACTTTTTTTTGATCATTATCAGAACCATATATTTGAAAATCTTGTATTAAAGCAAACAGAAGTATAGTACCATTGCCAACAAATGGATCTAAAATAATTTTTTTCTCTCGGTCTTCAAATAAATTTAAAAAGTTCAACATTATTAATGCTAATTTTGGTGATATACTGCTTTTAAACTCCTTAAAGGGTCTCTCTTCATCAATTTTTTTCTTGAAATTAGGATCATCAGTTGTAAAAGTTCTTGCAATATATAATCCTTCTTCAGTGAAACCAAAAATTATTTCTGCCCTATCTTCATTAAGTAAGCCATATTTAATTACAACATGGGGAAATATTGGATTAAGGTTCCCCGATATTATATTTTTTTCAGGATATTGATAGTAAAGTGCTTTTTGTGCTCCTTTTTGTTTTAAAATCTCCATAATTTCTTTATTTAAGAATGGTAAGAAATGTTTCACTAAGATTTTTGAATAATATTCATCATCGAATAAATTAGGGTAAATAGAGACTGCAAAAAAAAGGTTTTGATTCTTAATTTTTGGAAAAATCTCATCAAGAGTTTTTTTCAAAATTTCTATAATTTTAGATCTTGCTTTTTCAAGCTCTTTAAATTTTTCAATATTAAATGGAAAAGCATTATTTATAGTGTGAATATTGATAAAGTCATAGATTTTACCGATTTTTTGGCAGCCACCTAACATAAATTGAAATTCCATTAACTTATTCACATAAAACTTATCCTTAATTAAACTCTCGAACTCTACTACCGCAATATTGCCAGAATAGTCTTTTATTCTCCCTTGAAATTCTGAGTTATTAAGACAATTATCAAGTTCTGCTAAAGATAATTGCCAATTAGATCCTAAAACGAATAAAAAGTCATCCATAATTAAGTTAGTCAAAGTACCTAAAAATGAAAGTAATCTATTCTATTTCTATTTTATGATAATATAAAAAAAGTTTCTCTTATGTGGATTCTTGATACTTTTTCTTTAACCACGCCTTAAAAGTTTTTGTTGCTTTTCCATGCCAAATAGCTTTTTTTGGAAAACCTTTCTCAAATTCTAAGACATCTTCATTAGTATAACTTAATCCTGATGGCAGAGTTATCTCTTCTTCATCGTCTTCTTCAAAATCTATGGAGAATTCATATTTTTCACCTGTAATTTCTTCTAATGCACTCATAATATCTTCGAGGTCTTCTCGCTTTCTAGTAGGTTCTGGAATCTTTTCAAGGATGATCTCCTCAGAAATCTTATCTTCCTTTATTGCTTTTTCATGAGCTTTCCTTTTTGCTAATTTTTCTTCTCTTAGCTTCTTTATTGATTCTATTATTTCATCGTAATTATCTTTAAAATATTTAAGACTAACATTAATAAGATCTGAAAAATTACTCCAATTATCTTTTTTAATAACTTCTTCCCCCCAATAAAACATATCTAGATTTAATTCAGCAGTAATTACTTTTCCTTTAGATTCCACATCCAATGTTAGCCATCTTATTATATTAGCAATTAAAATATCATTGTCAAAAGCACTAAACCCATATTCTTGTCCCAACGAAGAAAAGATACTTGAATTTCCAAAAGCTACTACTTTTCCTTTATAATATTGTACAGCAATCATTAATGGTATTTTAGGAGAGTCTTCCTCAATCCATTTCTCCCCATCATAGATCTTATGCCACCCGTTTAATCCTAATCTTACTAATTCCTCAATTTTTACATTTTTCTCATCATCAATAAAATCCAAAGCTTTAATCGAACAAGTACTCGAAAAGACAATTTTTTTAACTTGTTCAGTTATATAATGTGGCTTAAATTTGGTTAATATTGGTCTTTTTTGAAGAAAAACATAATTCATCGAATCATTAACTTCATCTATTAGAAATTCAAAACCAAATTTTCTAGTTAGTTCGTTTAAATTAGTTTTATTTTGATAATCACTTCCACTAGAACTAAATATTAGAAGAGTTCCACCGTTCTCTACGTATTTTACTAAGTTCTCAATTTCACTTGGTCCTAAATTAACATTTTTTGGAGTAGATAGGATAATCGTATTATATTTTTCAAAATTTATCAATGAGTCAAATCCTGCCTCAATTTTACCTATTTTATAACCAGAAGTGAATAAAAAATTTGTAAAATCAGCATAACTGGAAGCTTCTAATATTAAAATGTTATTATGGCTATAATCTAAACCGATTGTGATACTACTTTCCAATTTTACTCAATTCCCTTAATTTATGATTTCATTTGGAAAAAAATGATCTTTTTTCATTCTTATATATATATCTAATTCTATTTTTCCATAAATAAAATTATCTACATTTTTAAGGCTAATATATCTAGAACTATATGATTTAATCTAGGACCATAACTTTTTACAACTCTTCGCCCCTGGATTTCAGATTTATAACCTATCTTTTTAGCTTCTTCATTAAATTCTTCAAAAAGAGTCATAAAATCTTCTTTGCTTACAATGCCCTCATAATGAAAAGTACTCCCTTTATCCTTTGTCAATGATAAAGCTTCTTTTATATATTGTTTTGGGGCTGGAAAAACACCCATTATGACTCTATCTGCACTTATTCCAGACTTACTAAGGTTCAATACTTCTTTTTTGCTATCCCCTAAAATTGGATTTATAACATCCTCTAAATGATTAATCTTTATATTTTCAATTAAAAAATTATAAGCAATTGGATTAATTTCAATACTATATATTTTTTCAGGTGAAGCATGTTTAGCCATGGGTAATGAAAAATACCCTATTCCTGCAAACATGTCTACAATAATTTCTCCATCTTTAACTAAAGTTGCTAGATATTTTCTTTCATTAACATTTCCCTTACTGAACATGATTTTTGTTATATCAAATCTATAAATTATTCCATGCTCTTTATGATCAACAATAGGATTATTTTCCCCTACTACATATTCTATTCTTTCTGGTTCCCTAGATGTACCTACAATTCTACCCAAATTAATATAAATCGATCTAATATTAGGGAATAATTTTAAATACGCTTTTCCGATAACCTCTCTTTTTTTTATTAATCTTGGGTGTAATTTTAATATTATAATATTCCCTACTGTTTGAAACCCCCTAGGCAGAAGTAATAATTCTTCCTCAGATAACACACTTCTTAGCTGTTCCTTAAGTTTATCCTTAAGACCCATTAGTCTTCAAAAATACAGTTTAATCAATTAAGATCTTTTACATAAATCAAGTTAAATTATTATATTATAGTATATCAAACATATTATAATAGTAGAAAATTAATCTATTATTTTACAAAAAA
>JBHLNY010000331.1:0-3567 GCA_048941065.1 Promethearchaeota archaeon | reverse complement strand
TTGGCCTTGCTCAAATATTCCTTCCAACTGCCTTCCCTCAAGCTCAAAGAAAGAAATCTCTAATATTTCGCTTCAATTTTTCTCTTTCAAATCCCAAGCTAGGGCTCATGCCTAAATTTTTTCTGATTCCATCGCTGTTCAGACAAAAAGACAAAGATTGCCAGTGATGAGTTGAGCCGCACCTTAATACTGGCTTAAACTGCCGTCTCTTTTCGCCCATCGGAGCGAGAGTTCAAACAGCAGAAGAGCCAGAGGGAAGAGGACCAGGGCAAAGCCAAGAAGGGCGAGAACTTCGATTTCTACTTCGGCCCAAGACTGCCCGGCAAGAAGCACTCCTCTCAAGGCTTTTAAAGCATATGTTATGGGAAGAAGACGGGAGATGGCCTGGAGAGGTCCCGGCAGTATGGTGACCGGATAATAGACTCCTCCCAAAAGGTCGAATGAGCTGGAGACAATCCAGTTGACCGGGTTCCCCCTCTTGAAGACCATAACAAAACAGGCCGAGATGATGCCCAGGCTGCTGAAGCACAGGATGGAGAGAAAGAGGATGACCAAAATCAGCAAGGGCTGGGAAAGACTGAAATGGATTCCAAAAACAAGTCTCCCGATGAGGAGATAAACGAGGATGTTGAACGAAGAATAGATGAAGTTCCAGAGAGTAAGATAGATCACTATCGAGGATGCCCTGGTCGGCGTGATCAGCATGGCCTCCAGCGTCCCCAGCATCTGCTCCTGTCTGAGGGCGCTGGCCGAAGTCCCCAGACCCACACCCAGGAAGGTGGAGAAGGCAATCCCGATCAGGACGAACGGAAAATAATCCCCGCCATACTCTTGGAGATAAGGGGCCGCCGCTCTACCAAAAAGCTTGGCAATAAAGAAAAAAGTCAGGGATGAGAAGAAAATCCCGATCAGGTTCATCAAAAAAGCGGATTTGTAGCTGATCTCTGTCAAGAAATCTCTTTTGATGAAGGCAGCAGCTCTGGTTAAAAGCACTTCCGCATCCTCAAGTGAAATATCGAAAAATATCTTCTATCGAGGCCTCTGGATTTTTTATTCTCCTCTTCAACTCCGGAACAGTCCCGACTGCCTTGACACAGCCTCTGTCCATCACAGCGATCCTGTCCGCAAAATCCTCAGCCTCCTTTAAAATATGGGTAGTGAAAAACACGGTTCTTCTCTCCTGGGCCACTATCCTTTCCCTGACGAATCGCCGCAGTTGAGTGGCGCTGTGATAATCGAGGCTCTTGGTCGGCTCATCCATGAACAGGACTTGGGCATCGCCCAGAAGACTTCTGGCTACAGCCAGATGCTGCTTCATTCCTGTGGAGTACTCATCGAATCTCACATCGATGTACTCCCGCATATCCAACAGCCCAACGAGATAGCCGATTTTTCTCTTGGCATCCTCGGTCTTCAGGTTATAGAGGGAGCCGAAAAATCTTAAATTCTGCCTACCAGTCAGCCTCCAGTAAAAACTCCTCTCCTCGCCCGTCACCAGCCCGATTGACTTTCTAACCGCTTCTCCCTGTTTGACTATATCGGAGCCGTTAACGGATGCTTTTCCCCTTGTAGGGACGATCAACGTGCAGAGCATTTTGATCAAAGTGGTTTTGCCAGCCCCGTTGGGACCCAGAAGGCCAAAAATCTCTCCTTTCTTGACCCCGATGTTCACACCTTCTACCGCTTTAACCACAGGTTTTTTTCTGAACACGCGGGGAAGAAGATCGACCAAGTTGGTCGAGGGTGTAAAATACTTGGTCAGATCTCTGGTCTCGATGACACAGGCTTCAGTCATGAACAGGCCCTATGAAAAAAAATATATTCTGTTCCTCCCAGTAGCTCCGGCAATTCACTCCTGCAACTCTGGAGGCGTTTTTCTGCGCTTCAAAAAAAGGCGTGAGCAAAATCGATTTCTGAGCGTTAATCATCCTGAGGGCTTTTTTACTTGATGAAAGCTTACCCAAAGGGAAATTCCAAGTCAACCTTGGAGGGGGAACTGACTTCCCCCTTCCAACGCTCGCTTCTGCTCGCTGCCTCCCCTTCTCGGGCTGGGCTGGAGCCCACGCCCTGCGACCAAAGGGGCATACCCCCTGGAACTCCTGACGATCGGTCCGATCGTCAACCATATACAGATAGCCACCTCAATCCTAATTCTATTAATTACTTGTATTGAAATTATTTTTTTTCAATGATATATTTTATCGCAGGTTGATAAAGGAAAAACGGAAACATGCCCGGGCCAAATACTTGCTGCCCGCAGAGCTCATCGACAAAGAGGGGAAAAGTATATTCACTGGGAGAGCCAAGGTTAAGGACTTTTCCGACGAGGGATTAAAACTCAGCTTGAACTTTTCAAAATTGAAGCCAGGTTCTATCCTGGACTTAAAGATTTACCTTCCCGAAAAAAAATAATCACTCTCTTATCGGCGGAAGTGACCTGGAATAAATTCACAAACAACACGCTGGACCTAGGGCTGAAAATAAAAGAAATAGACAAGAATGTCAAAGAAGAGATTCTGACCTGGATTTTTCCGCATTGGCTGAAAACAGAATTACCGCCGAAGAAAAAGAGGGCCAAGAAGACAAAAACAAAGAAAAAGAAATAAAATCCCCCAGAGTTTAGTAGACTATTCCACCTTTTCTTTGAAAGCCTGAAGCTCCCTTTCGAGCGCGGTTATCTTGGTTCCGAGCATTTCTTTCTCTTTTTGTTTGATCTTTAAAAGAACTCTGATGAGCATGGCTGCAGCACAGACCAAAAGGAGGATGCTCATGATAGACGCGTTCAAGAAGGGGATCCTTAAATCTTTCAAGAATGTGAGGACACCGATATCTGAAAGATAAGACAATATGGTTAAAACCGCCAGGATGACAACCCACAAAATCATTTAAAGACCTCCCTCCGGGGATGCGAGACCTTGCTTCAGATTGTTTTTTCCCCTCTCTATCCGTTTAAAGTTGCATCATTTTAAGCATTAACATACAGAAATGCCAATGTCAACACGAGGGACTGGACACAGATAAATACCTTTCATTTATTCTTGGCTCTTCTGAATCTATCTTTATTCTTCTTGTCCATCTTTTCAGTGGCATACTGGATGATTGTCCTGCCGCAGGTGTCTTTCCACTTCAGCAGAAAATCTTCTGTCTTTTTCGGATATATCTTCCACGATTCTCTTAAAAACCATCCCAGTCCTTTCTGCACAAATTTTTCATCATCAGACATGAGAGGTTCAATGATATTGAATAATCGCTCAAGCGGGACATCCGTGTTTAAAACATCGATCAAGGTGACTGGAACGGCTCGCCTTTTCCATTTCGACGCAGATTCAGTCCATTCTTTTAAGGATTCGATTTCAAGGATTTTCTGTGTGAAAAAATAAGACAAGGCTTTGCCACAAAAAACATCAGTATGAGCCCAATTTATGATCCCCTTCTCCAGCCAGCCGCCCAACTTATCGAATGTTTCGGCCGTAAGCTTTTCTGTATTGGAATATATAAAACTGATCGCAAAACTGGCTTCCTCATATTTACCGGTGGAGATCAGCTTATCACCCAGAAGTAAAAAAT
>JBHLNY010000330.1:0-3569 GCA_048941065.1 Promethearchaeota archaeon | reverse complement strand
AAATCCAATAATCTCATTATAAATATTAAAATGAGTCTTAGTTGTGCATCATAAGTAATATTACGTTTTTAGTCAATGAGGTTAATCATATGTTAAAATCAATTGAATATTTATCGTGTAATCCGTGTAAACAAGAAATTCAAATTGATAAACATATTCTTCTTTCTGAAACAGTTTTGGGGTAAAGAAAAAATCTCTCGTTAGCTATTACGTATATTACTTACTATTTCTATAAATAAAAATTATAGATATAAACTGAGTTTATCGATATCTTTCCGAATTCTGGAGATACGCCTCTCTTGCTCTTCCTCGGCATCTAATCCTTGTATATCTTCCTCTAAATCCAATTGTTCTTCTTCATATGCTTTTTCTACCATCATACCATATCTTATAGCATAAGCAACTAATTCTGGAATAAGAGAAATCATACTTTTAAAAGTAAAGATACCACTTAAAATACTCAATCGATTAATCAATTCTCCAAAAGGATCCATATTAATTTCTGTTTTTTTCATAATTTCCATAATTTTCTTGAATAATACCTCATAAAACAACTCTAACTCTTCTTTATTTAATGTATCTTCCTCTTCCATTTTGATTACCTTAACAATAATGCTAATATGTAAAATTAAAAGTTAAATTTTAAATATATCTTATTCCTATATTTTTACTTTTCTGTAATTCATTTCTTTGCTAATTTATAAAATAGATCTGAATTCTACAAGATATCTTGAATACTAGAAAATTCAAAAATTTCATTTAAATTATCATAATGATTAATGGAAATCAATATAAATTGTTATTGAATATGTCAGAAATCATTGAATCTGATAATTTAGTATCGTTTTTTATTATTACTTTTGTATTCTCATGGCTTTTATGGCTACCTAATTTATTATCTTCAATTGGAGTTTTTGATTATATTCCAATATTTGGACTTCTAAGATTAATTGGTACTTTTGGACCATTTATTGCAGCGTTCTCCCTTACATATTTTAGACAAGGTAAAGAGGGGGTTAAAATCTTATGGAAAAGGGGCTGGAAATGTGAAAATACAACCTTTTTAATACTCTCTTTTTTACTACTTCCTCTGTTATATGGTTTTGCTTTCTATTTATCGGTTCTCTCTGAAAGGATTTCATTCACGGGATACTACACACGGGATAAATTAGCATATTTCTTTGCAGAATTCATTTTCATTTTTTTTATGGGTGGACCATTCCAAGAAGAATTTGGTTGGAGAGGATATGCTCTTGATCGTCTACAATCAAAATGGAACGCGCTTGAATCTAGCATGACCCTTGGAGGAATTTGGGGTTTTTGGCATTTGCCTTTATTTTTCATAAACGAAGCACCACAAAAAGGGCAACCGTTTTTTAGTTATTTATTTTTTACAATAATTTTGTCGATATTTTTCACGTGGTTATATAACAATAGTAATAGAAGTATCTTCGTAGCTATGATCTTTCATACAACCCACAATATATCCATTTCATTATTCCCACTTAATATGACGAGTAAGGGTAATTTTTTTCTTGCAAATTTGTTAAACATAGTTATAGCCCTTCTTCTTGTTTTTTATGGTCCTAAAACTCTTACTCGTAATTCAAAAAAACAAAATAAAATTGAAATTAAAAATATATATTATTAATTATTAAATCACCATTTTCAGTTTTCTTTCCTTATTTTTAAAAATCGATATCTTTTTATAACTAAATCAATAATGTAATATTAGATTGACAACAAAAGTTTGACAAAGAAAAGTCAGAGGTGAAAAAAGTGCGGGATGATTTTGATGACATTTTTGATAAATTAAAGAAATACTTTAAATTAGGTTCAGATATTTTTGATATAGATTTTTTGTTTATTCCAGAAAAGGATATAGATCTAGGAATGAAACTCGATGATAAAAATATTGAAGGATTTAAGATATCATATCATTTTGAATCAGGGATGGATAAGCCCGAGATAAAAATTGAAGGAAATATTGATGAAAAAAAAGTTAAAGAATATTTAAAAAATGTAGATTTAAATAACTTTCATATGTTAAAGAATCACTCTAGTTCAAGATCTAAAGAAGAAATTGATGCAAGTGAACTTTCATTAGATATATTTAAGCATGATGAAACACTAGATATTTTAGAGCCCTATACTGAACTTAATGAATACAATGAATATTTAGAGATTGTAATTGAAGTTCCCGGCATAGAAAAAAGAGATGTTATTATAGATTTTAGTGCTGATGGAAGAACATTAATCTTTACAGCTGAAAATCAAAACCGGAAATACTCTAAAAAGGTTAATTTACCTTTTAAACCACTTAAAGAAAGTTATAATCTAGATTTAAATAACGGAATCGCATATATAAAATTGAAAAAATTAGGGAGATAAAATAATAATTATTAAATAATCATTTTAATAAATATTTTAGAAATAAATTTATTATGAATATTTAAGGATGATAAAAGTATGAGTGGAATAACAAGGGAATATAAAGGAAATGGGAGAAAAGTTAAGATTAAAGACGCTTATAAGATAGATGCTGGAAGAGGTAGAATAAGAATCGATCCAGACTTAATAAAGGAATTAAACTTTAGAACCGGTGATGTAATCGAGATTTTACATCCAATAGCAGAAAAGAAAACTGCAGCCTTATTATATCCTGGAAAAGAGGAAGATAAAGGCACTAATTCAATTCGAATCGATTCTTCATTGAGAAGAAATTTAGACGCTTCTTTAGATGATATAGTAGAGATACGAAAAATAGAAGCTAGTTTAGCAGAAAGAGTAACATTTGCAGGATTAGGAGAATCCATTATACTACGAACTCCTCAACAAATAACACAGATGTTAGAAAATCGAGTAATAACTAAAGGTGATATTTTAAGCTTTAATGCAATGGGTCGTAGGATTGATTTAGTAATTATTGATTATTATCCTAAAGCTGATGCTGTTAGGATTCATTTAGATACTAAAATTACTATTTCAGAAAAATCTCATAAAGAACTTGAAGAATTAGAACGAAGAAAAGTAACATATGAAGATATTGGAGGATTAGAAGAGGAGATTCAAAAAATTAGAGAAATGATCGAATTACCAATAAGACATCCTGAATTATTTAAAAGAATTGGCATCGATCCTCCTAAAGGAGTATTACTTCATGGACCCCCTGGTACAGGAAAGACATTGCTTGCAAGAGCTGTTGCTGGAGAAACAGATGCTCATTTTATAACGATAAGTGGACCAGAAATTATGAGTAAGTTTTATGGTCAAAGTGAAGAAAATCTTCGGAGGGTCTTTGAAGAAGCCAAAGAAAACTCACCTTCAATCATTTTTATTGATGAGTTGGATTCGATAGCTCCAAAGAGAGGTGAAGTAACTGGTGAAGTTGAAAGAAGGGTTGTAGCTCAATTATTATCCTTATTAGATGGTTTAGAGGGGAGGGGTGAGATTATTGTTATTGGAGCAACAAATAGAGTAAATGATATCGATCCAGCTTTGAGAAGACCAGGTAGATTCGACCGTGAAATTGTGATTGGAGTTCCTGATACTGATGGACGTTATGAAAT
>JBHLNY010000329.1:0-3596 GCA_048941065.1 Promethearchaeota archaeon | reverse complement strand
AAAAAATAAAATAAAATCTTTTAATAAAAAAACCAAAATTTAATGGAATAATTTAGGAATTTTATAATATTTCTATATTATTAGAAATCGTAACTATTTTTTTTGTTGTTAAATATGATTAAATAATGAATAATGAGGAATTTTCTTTTTTAGATAAAAAAATTATAGTTACAGAAAAAGAAGAAATTGATTCTTCCTATAAAATTAAGTCTTATAATCAAAAATTAAAGTACATGGAAAACAAAAAAATTCCTCAGAAACCAATATCTGTGGTCTTAAACCATTTTTTTTTAAAAAATAAATATATTTCTGAAAAGTCAAAAAAATCAATTATAAAAATAATTTACTGTCTAAAAGATAGAATAATAATTGCTATTACGAAATCTGGAAAGGATATTATTTGGAATAGAGATAAACTTATTCAAGATTATGGTTGGTTCTTTTTTATAGCTAAATCAGATATCGATGAAACAAAATTCAAAAAGCAGAGAGGAAAAAAAGAAAAAATAAAAGAAATCACGATAAGTAAAGAAAGTTTTCAGTTTGAAGATCTGGTTTTTCCAATTAAACAAAAAGAAAACATGCGTCCATTATATCATACAAAAGAATATTACCAGAACATAAAGCTAATTAAATCCAAAAATGTTCCACAGACACCTATAAATGAAGTTTTGAAAGATTTTTTTTATAATAATGAGGATATTCCAATAAAGGAAAAAAAATCAATTAGGAAAATTATCTATTACAACAAAGAGAAAGTTATTGTGGTAAAATCTCTCATTGGAGATAAGATGTATGAAAATTTAGAAAATCTAGTAAGTAAGTATGGATGGTATTTCTACATAACTGGAGTTCCAGTCGGAGTCAGTGAAATTTCATTAGCGATTGATAAAATTGAGAAAAGATATAATCCAAACTATTTTAGAAGTTTATCCCTTTCTCAAAATAATAAAGACAAAGTTAAAATAACCATTTATCCCATAGTCCTTAAACCAAATCACAATTGTCATATTTTAGGATTAGGAAACCTAAATATTTTACTAGATTGTGGAATATCTGAACTTTCACCTGAAGAGGGTGAAGAAGAAGAAAAATTTGATATATATAAAAAAACAGATGATTTTAAACATATCGAAGAATATCTTGAGAATCTTCCAAAATTAATCTTGGAAGAAGAAAAAATTAAATCTGAAATATTAAATCCTAAAATTGATGCTATTTTTATTTCACATTCCCATTTTGATCACATCTCGGGACTTAAGAAATTAATAGAATTATATCCAGATATTCCTGTATTATGTTCAAGAATTACATTAGATTTATTTCTCTTAAGAGATTCAAACTTTTTAAAACAAGAAAATCATGAAGAAATTGAAGAAGAGGAATATAAAAGTATTATAAGAAATGTAATTTATGTAGAAAATGGTGATAAAATTGAATTTAAAGATAAAGGTTGTTATCTCTCTTTTTTTCATGGTGGACATATGCCAGGAGCATTAATGCTATTTGCTAAAGTTAATAATTTTCGATTTTTATATACTGGAGATTATACATTTCATGATATTACTCCATTTGCAGGAACTAGAAGATTCTTAGAACAAATATCTCGTCCCATCGATTATCTTTTAATTGATGGTACTAGTGCTGAAGAAGATTTTGGAAATATTTCTGATCAATTTCATAGCTTAATACTATTTTTAGAACAAAAGGCAGAATACGAAGATAATGTTCTTATTGGAGCAGATCCATCGAGTTTAGCAATTACATTTATGCTTATTTTTTGGCGGTATTTTAGAAAATTACAATTAAGGCGAGGTTACAAAAAACGACCTAATATTTATGTAGATATGATGGTAAGAAAAAATATTCAAGTTATAAATCACCGCTATGAATATATTTATGGACCTATTTCAAGATTAATTCGTGATAAAGCAAACCCATTTAATAGCATAAAATTCAGATGGTTTGATCTTGACAATTTAGAGTTTTTACGAGAAAAAAATAATATAATTATCTCTCATCCTCCAGATCTGTCATATGGGATTATTAGAAATATCATTAATATTATTGGGCGTAATCCCCACAATCTTGTTTTTTTAGCAGGATCGATTCATGAGCAGCCCGGGATGGATTTAATTTCGGGAAGCGAGGAAATTGAATTTTCAGAAACATGGAAAATGCCTTTTCGTGCATTATTAATTAATACTTTTGCACCTCATCTTAAAATTAAGTTACATGCTGATAAAAATCAGTTAGCTGAAATGATAAAAAACCTTGAGCCCAAAAATGTTTGTTTTTTCCATCAAAGTCCCAAGAAATTAGAGGAAGCAGTAGAATATGTAAAAAGCCTAGGTGTTGAAAAAGTTTCAATTCCAATTAAGAGAAAACTCTTAGTTTTAAATCAAGACGTGACCAATTTATAATTTCTTTAGCATCGAATTAGTAATTTTAAATAAAATGTTTTTAAACAAAATTATCCTAATATTATTTAACGTTTAATCCAATTTTCTGATAAAGATATGAGTGTTAATAATAAAATGAGCTATTCTAAATTACCAATTCGAATTGAAGGTAAATTTACAATTGGTAGATTTATTGTCCCTTTTCGCTTATTTGGCGATAAGCCGATTACAATAATTTTTGTAAATGGGGCTCAGCAAACAATGGGTATATGGAGAGATTTTATTAAGAGATTTAAGGAAGATTATCGTATAATTGTTTTTGATTTTCCAGGGCAAGGAAGAGCTGAGATATTATATGGTGATTATATAATTTCTTTCGAAGAACAAATGGAGGTTTTACATAATATTGTGTTAGCTCTCTCTACTTTAGGTGATAATTATTTAGTTGGAGCATCATGGGGTTCAATTGTAGCAGCAGGTTATGCTTCAAGACACCCAGAAAGGGTTAAAAAGCTGTTATTGGGTAGTTTTGGTTCTAAATTGAACGAATATATTATCGATTTGATGAAAGAGGGAAGAGAACTTGCTGAAAAAGGAGAGATTGCTAAGATAGGGCCTCTTTTGATCGATGGGTTTGGTGGGAATATCCCAGAAGCTTTAAAAGGAGCAATAAGGAAGCAATTTCAAAATATAAGCATTGATCAAGTTAAATCATTTGTTGCTCATAGCCAATTTGTTGAAAATACCGCAAATGTTATGAAAATTGTCGATCCAAAAAAAATAAAAGCTAAGACCTTGATGATTAATGGTGAAAAAGATACAATCGTAGATGCTAAAGAAAATGAATCTTTTGCCTCACTTATGCAAGATTGCGAGTTTGTAATTGTTAAAGGAACGGGACATTTTTTACATTTTGAAAATCCAAGTTGTTATGATATTTATAAGGATTTTTTCGCCAAATAATTATACAAAATTGAATATTTCCTTATTCAAATTTTTTTTTATTATAATAACAAACTCAATAATTATTTGTTGAATTCTAATATTTAAAAACACTAAATTTTAAATCAACTCTGATTTATTTTAGTAATAGAGAAATGAGTATAATTAGCGTGATAAAAAATTTATTCAGATAAGGTCATGGATCACTTCAGGAATCCCCGAAATATGGGTGAAATGAAAGATGCCGATGCT
>JBHLNY010000328.1:0-3600 GCA_048941065.1 Promethearchaeota archaeon | reverse complement strand
GAAGGTTTTAAAATGGCAATGAAAATTTTAGATTTTGGGAGAATAGGTATTGCTGCTCAATGTGTAGGTTTAGGACAAGCAGCATTAGAAGCTTCAGTTAAATATGCAAATGAAAGAGTCCAGTTCGGAAAACCTATAGGACAATTCCAAGGGATACAATGGAAGCTTGCTGATATGGCTTGTGCTATTGAATCTGCTCGGTTGTTTACTTATAAAGCAGCTTATTTACATGATAATGGAATTCAATTTGGAATGGCTAGTTCAATGGCAAAATTAGTAGCTTCTGAAGCAGCAATGCAAGCAGCTCATGGTGCTGTTCAAGTTCATGGGGGTTACGGCTTAATGAAGGCATACCCAGTAGAAAGATATTTTAGAGATGCAAAGATGGGCGAAATTTATGAGGGGACGAGTGAAATTCAAAGGATGGTTATAGCAAATTACATGCTTAGAAGGGGATTTTAGATTCAAAATAATAATTTTTTAGATATTATTTTTCAAATCTTCAAATTTCTTTTTAGATAAGAATCCTTCGTGAAATAAGATCTCTTCGATCATATTTATAAGCTTTTCTGATTTCGGATCCTCCAAATCTAGAATCTGGCTCTCCTTCAAATAATTTACTTCCTTTAATTTAGCTTTAATTAAACGTAGCTTTGAAATCTTTTCCTCCTTTATTAATACATCATTATTTAATTTGCTAATTTCCCTTTTCACAATTAATGCTTTTGAATTTAACTTTTCTAATTCCTTGTTTAGTTTATACAATTCTACTTCAGCATATTCTAACTTTGATTTAATCTCTTTAATCTTATTTATTCTGTCTTTTAATTTACTTAATAAAATATTAATTTCTTCCTTTCTTTGTTTATTTTCTACATCCTTTAGTTCTATCTTTTTTTCTAAGTTGGCTATAGTTCTTTTAAGATCTTTAGGTTTAAACGACCAATCTATAGACATAAAAAATCCCATTTTAAGTTTAAATTCGAATTAAAAATTACTTGACAATAAAAAATAATAATATAAATTTCGATAACGTAGCATTTATTAATTTTTATTTCTCTTATTAAATTTTTCTCATTTGCATAACCTTCCTTTTTTTAAAAATAGAACTTAATAGAAGGTTATTTTCTCCTAAAGTTGGTAATACTTTAGTTTCTGCAATTAACTCTTTCTTCACTACCTTGAATGATTTATCTTGGCTATCAGAAATTATTTTATGCATTGTAATAAGCGGAACTGTAGGTGTAATTAAACAATAATAACAAAAGCTTCTTTTCTTGGTGATTTCTAAAAGATCTAGTAATTTTTCTATATTAGCATTACTATCCACGATTAACTCGACTTGATAATTATCTATCATCGGAATATTAGGTTCAATACCAAAACCAGTGGTTAAATCTACATATTGTTTTATGATAATTTTTAAATTATCTAATTTAACATCTTCGATAGCTGCCCATTTAGCATATTCTGAACAAAAATTAGCTGCAAATCCAGCCATACAAAGATGTACTGGATGAAATGAAGTTCCACCGCCCCCTAAAATAATAGTTTCATCTGTTTGAAGAAGAATTTCTCCTGCTCTTTCAGTTTGTAACTTAGTTTGATATTGGGGTCCGTATTGTACACCCAATTTCCATTCACCTTCTAATTCTAGAGTTTTTTTACAAAGTGAACGATTTCCCGAATATATTTTTTGAACTGATTTAAAACCTTTTAAATTAATTCGATTTACAATATGATCCTCATTTTGAGACTCGATCGTATTAAATTCATGGTGTTCATAATACTCGGTTTCAGCTTTTTCATTATTAGAATGTTCTTTAATTAGCAGAACAGTGGGAAATATAGGCGTTGTTGCACAATAGTAACAAAAACACCGTAATTTAGTTAATTCTAGAATCTCACGTAATTTTTCCATAGTAGTGTCACTTTCCACAAATAAATCCAATTGATAATTATCTATCATAGGAATATTATCATTAATGCCAAAACTACTAGATAAATCAATGTTTGCTTTAGCTCTTATTTTTAGAGTGTTCAATTCTATATTCTGCATTGCTGCCCATTTTGCAAAAGCAGCTGTAAAGCAACCCCCAAATCCTGCCATACATAAGGAAATAGGGTGAATGGCAGTTCCACCACCCCCAAGCATTATTGTTTCATCTGTTTGTACAAGAATTTCTCCTGCTCTTTCCGTTCTTAATTTCGTTTCGAATTGAGGTCCATAATTTATGTCTAACCTCCATTTACCTTCAATTTCTAAAAGTTTTTTACAAAGTAAACGATCTTTTGAATATTTTTCTTGAATCCCTTTAAATCCATCTAAATTTATTCTATTAAGCACTCCTCCCTTAGGTTTAATTGATTTATCGTAATAATAGTTCATTTTTTCTTCCAATTTCTTTAAAATATCGTTGAAACTTGTTTTATTTACTTGATTATCCATTTTTTTCTCTTCTTTCTAAATTTACTATATTAATTTAAGTGATATATTAGAATATGTTAGAGGATTTAAGCAACTTAAAATTTAATCCTTTGAATATAGTGAATTAATTTTATATTTTAAATAATTGATCTTGGATTATCAATAAAAATTTTTGGATAAACAAATGGAATTGTTTTATTCAATAGATTAGGATTTTTTAGGTTTAAAAATTATATAGAGATAATACAAGTATTACTTAATTACAAGTATGTTAAATAAAAAGATGATTGGTTTAAGGTTTTATAAATCTTCTCCCTTTTCTAATTTTTCATATTCTTTATCTGATATAAAACCTTTTTGATGTAAAACTTCTTTAACTTTATTCATTAATACCTCAGACAAATTGTCTAACTTATTAATTTCTTCCTCTTTTTTTGAGATGATTTCCTTTAATTCCTCAATCTCCGAATTTAGATTTAATATTTGCCCATCATTATTCTTAATTGTACTTAATAATTCTTCTTTTTCTAAATTAAAAGTAGTTAATTTTGTATTAGATGCTAATAATTCTTCTTCTAGACTAGATATTTTTTTTGTAGCAAAATCTAATTTTGCTTCAATTTCCCTCATATTGTTTTCAGAGGAATCTAAAGATTGTTGTAACTCTTCAATTTTATTGTGTTTCTGTTTTAGTTCATATTCTTTTTGAGCTAAGATTTTTTCAAAATCTTCAATTATTTCGTTAGGATCCCTAGGCTTATAAGGCCAATCATCAGACATATTACTATCAATTTTGTTTTATCTTCTTATCTTTATAATTCAATAATTTTAACTAGACTAATGTAATTTTTTCAAATACTACTTAGATTATTATATATTCTTATTATAAATATTTTTAAAAAACCAAATAAATTTATTTATTGATTTAATCATATTCTTTTAATGATTCTTTTATCTCCTCTTCGAAGTATTCAAAGTGATTAACATTTCCATCCCAATTAATGAATATCTCTGGTGGAAAAAGGTTAAAAAACTTTTCTATAACATTATCTAATTCTTTAATTAATTTCTTCTCTTTTTTTTGCTCTGAAGTATCTGTAACAAATAATATATTTTTTTTTTCTTAAGATAGAGTGTTTTATCACTAATTACAAAACTTGAAATAGAATCTT
>JBHLNY010000054.1:0-14999 GCA_048941065.1 Promethearchaeota archaeon | reverse complement strand
TTTATCATAAAATGCTTTACCAACAATAACTCCATAAACACCAATATTCTTTAAGTCCCAAAGATCCTTTTCATTTCTTATACCTCCAGCAACATAAACAGGTATATCAACTAAATCAAGTATTCTCTTTATATTATTCATATCTGGTCCTAAATATGCCCCATCAGCTTCAATTGAAGAAAAAATTATAAATCCTGCTCCTAATTTCACTACTTCTTTTCCAAAAGTAAAAGGATCTTTATTGGTTTGTATTGTCCATCCATGTGTAGCAATCTTTTCTTTCATATAATCTAATGCAACAATTATGTGCTCGGAACCAATTTCTCTTGCGAGTTCTTTAATGATATTAGGTTGATTTATAGCTAATGTTCCTAAAATAATCCTATTCGCACCAATCTCAATCAATTCAACAGCTTCTTCAAAAGATCGTATTCCTCCACCAACTTGAATCTTAATTTTATCTGAAAATCTACTAATAATACGTTTTAATAAATTTTTATTAGTATCCGATCCCCATGCACCATCTAAATCAATAATATGTAATCTATGGGCACCTTGATTAATCCAAAAGTTTAAAGCTTCGATTGGATCTTCATAATAAATCTTTTCAGTTCCTTTTTTACCCTTGAATAGTCTAACACATTTGCCTTGACTTATATCTATTGAAGGTACAACTTCTATTTTATATCAACCCTTTTTATAATCTCCATCTTTTTTTAAACAATATTTACTTATTCCATAAAATACTAAAATTAGAAATATGGTTGGAACAAAATTAATGGGAAAATAATCATATGTAAGAAACCAAATTCCCATAAATGCCAAATCAAAAAAACTAAAGAAAAATAAACTAGGTTTAATGATATTATTTGTTATCTTAGAATCTCTTGGTAAATTAAATATCAGTATAACTAGCATTGGAGTTAAAATTAAAAGATGATGGTCCCATGTATCAAAATAAGCAATTAGCATAATTAAAATTCCAAAAGAATAACCAAAAATCAAACTCCACGAATTTAACCTACTGAAAACATAAATAAAGAACGATAGTCCAGCTATAATTAATAAAGTGCTTAAAAATATGAGTAGTTGATAATTTAACAATTGTTCCTCTGAAAAACCTATTAGGAATAACAGATTTTCTATAATCTTTGTAGCGCTAAAAGAATGATTTATGTAAATTGTATCCACTCCAGTAAAATTAATCGCTATAAAGTCTTCTAATAATGAAGGAAAAATTAAAAAAATAATAAAATTTAGAGATAAGGGAAATATAACACCCACCAAACGTATTAGTGAATTTGAAAAATTAAATTTCAGACTCTCTTTTTTAAAATCATAATTTATCATAATTAGGAATGGAATCATAAATATAGTTATAGGCTTTACAATTATACTAATTCCAAGAATAAGGCTTGCGATGAATTGCCATTTAGTTTGGTCGTATTTAAAGTAAATCAGAAGAGATAACAATATTAATAGTGTGACATACAAATTGATTTGACCTAAGATATAATTAAAGAAATTTGGTATACTCATTAGAAATAAACTAATATATAATATCACTCTCTTATCGTCTTTTTCATGATCGTCTCCTCTAATTAAAATAACTATCTTATATAGGATTATACAAATTAAAACATTTAGAATTAAATTAATAGTGTTAAATGTAATGAATCCTAACTCAAAGCCCAGTATATAAAATGGCACAAATAATATAGCAGATAATGGAAAATATCTAAAAGGCCAATTATAATTTGCTGGATTATAAAGATCATTTAAATCATGAATAAATACTTTTCCAACATTATAATAAACTAGAAAATCATTTTGATCTCTAAAAAAAGATAAAGTCAAAATCGTACCAAATATAAAATAAAAGCCATGAACTAGTAATGCATATCTAAATACTTTATGTTGCCAAAGTTCTCTTAATCTTCCTTTCATTCGAAATAAACATTCTTTTAAATTCATATATTAATTACCAGAAACTATACGTTTTCTTTTTCTTATGATATAAAATATAATTCCAAGAGAAAATATTACTGTTAAAATTATTAATGTTGGAACCACATACCAAGGTATAGTATCAAGAGAAATATCAATTAATACCACATAATTATCGATATATAATTTATAGGAGTTTAGAACTCCTTGTTCATTATAAATAGCAATAATTTTTATATCTTTACTAGGATATCCTGGAGATATATCATCTTTCTTAATATCAACATTTAAAGTAGGTAATACCCTATTGTCGACATCATACCATTTATATAGAGTTAAACCTCCCATATATTCACCTATAGGAGTAGGAAACCAAAATGGCACAAAAGATTTATAATTTGAGAAATTTAATGTTTCAGTATAATCTTTTGGATTAGAATAATAGACCATCTGGGAATTATTATCCATTATTCCCCAATTTGCTTCATTTGTCCACAACCAAATGCTAAATTCTATTTTAATGTGTGTGTCATTAACCTCTAAATTATTTATCTCCCATTTCATCTTTTTACCTTTATTAATATTTTCAAATATACCTGAGGCATCCCAATCTCCACCAAAAATATTATCTAATTTAGAATTTTTACATAAATTACATTTCCATATTAAATTTTCTCCTACACTTATTCCCGTTCCACACTTATAAGCACTTACATTTGAGATTATTCCAATCATGAAGATAAAAACTAATATAAGGCAAATAAGAGATGATCTTGGTTTCAAAATTTAAAACCCTCCATTTATTTTAATATTAGAATTATATCTAATTGTAATCATTCCTCATCTTGATTTCTTTTTTTCATCAAACAGTATTTGCCTATTGCATAGAAAGTTATCAATAAAAAAATAGTACTCTCGAAGTTATATGGGAATAATGGATAAGTAAGATACCATATCCCAACAAAAGCTAAATCAAAAAAACTAAAAAAGAAAAAACTAGGTTTGATTGAATTAGTAATTTGTGAATCTCTGGGTAAATTAAAAATAACAATAATTAAAATAGGTGTTAAATTTAAAAGATGATGATCCCAAGAATCAAAATATGCAAGTAGCATAATTAGAATACCGAATGCATAACCATAAATAATTTGGTTTTCGTTAAATTTTCGAAAAATGAAAATTAAGAAACCTAAACCCCCTAAAACAACAACAACAAATATCAATATAATTAATTGACTAAAGGGAATATTGTAAAAATAGCAAAAGTTAGTGATAAGTTTCGATATACTGAAAGAGAAATTTAAAGCTATTGGATTACTTCCTGTAAAGTTAGTCTCTAAGAAACCATTCCATAATTTGGGGTACATTAAAAATATGAAAAAATTTAATGTTATAGGAAATAAAACTCCTAAAAATCTCACCAAACTCTTAATAAAATCAAATTTTATCTTTCTTTCATCTGAATCAAAACAGAATACAATTAAAAATGGGATTAGGAAAAATGCTGTAGGTTTTATATTTATGCTAAATCCTATAATTACACTCGCTATAAATTGCCATTTAAGATCATTAAATTTAATAAAGAGATAAAGGGAAACTAATATAAATAATGTTATGTACAAATTTATTTGCCCATAGATATAATTTAATATGTGAGGTAAGCCCATTAAATATAAACTTATATACAATATAACTCTTTTATCATCGGTTTCATGATCCTTATTTCTAACAATTATAATGATTTTATAAAGAATTATACAAATCAAAACATTTAGGAATAGATTAAATATATTAAATACTACGAAACTAACATTAACGTTAAAGAAATTGAAAGGAATGAAAAATAAGGCAGAAAGTGGAAAATAACGAAAATCCCATAAATAATTTGCTTGGTCATATAGATTTTCAGTATCGTTTAAAAATATATCTCCAACGTTATAAAAGATAATAAAATCGTTTTTTTCTTGAAAGAACATAAAAAATAGAACAATTGATAGAATAAAGTAAAAACTATGAAGTAAAATAGCATACCGAAAAATGTTATGCTTCCAAAGCTCTTTAATTCTATTTAATATTTTCAACTTTAAGCTCATGAAGAAATTAACAAATATTTATTTTGATTTTAAATTCTTAAATTAAATTATTTAAATAAAATTATATGATTTCAAATTACTGTTGATATAAATGTCTTTTGTAAGAAATTTAAATAAGGAAACGAAAACAACTTTCGGAGTAATAGTCGGCAACCGAGATGTTTTTCCAGATGCACTTGCTAAAGAAGGACGATTAGAAATTATTGAAGTTTTAAATCAGTTAAGCTATGATTATGTGATATTGAGTGAAAACGATACAAAATATGGTGTTGTAGAAACTTATTCAGATGCAAAAAAATGTGCTGAACTGTTTAAAATAAACCGAGATAAAATTATAGGCATATTAGTAATATTACCTAATTTTGGAGATGAGAAGGGAGTAGCTAACACAATAAAATTGTCAGAACTTGATGTCCCAATATTAATACAAGCATCTTCAGATGAGATAAATAAAATGGGCAGGGGTTACAGAAGAGATGCTTTCTGTGGTAAGATTTCGGTAACAAGTGTTTTATATCAATATGGAATACCCTTCACTCTTACAACAAATCATACATGTGTGATTCAATCAGATGAATTTAAAAGGGATTTGAGTAGATTTGAGAAAATATGTATGGTTGTAAAGAAAATTAGAAGTGCTAGATTCGGTCAAATAGGTACACGCCCTAATGCATTTGAGACTGTGAGATATAGTGAAAAAATTCTCGAATATAATGGAATTTCTATAGAACCTATTGATTTGTCTGAAATTCTTGCAGCAATCCAACAATTAAAGGATGATGATTCCAAAGTTAAGGAAAAAATTGAATTCATCAAAAATTATACTCCCACTAAAGAATTCCCCAAAAATGGATTATTAAAATTAGCTAAATTAGCTGTAGCTGTTGAATCTTGGGTAAGTGAAATGGAATTAGATGGATTTGCTTTTCAATGCTGGCCATCGATTCAAGATAATTTTGGGATAGTACCATGTGCAGTGATGAGTATGTTCAGTGAGGGTTTAGTACCTGCTGCGTGTGAAGTAGATATTGCTGGTTTAATTGGTATGTATATTCTACAAATTGTTACAAACACACCTTCAGCAATATTAGATTGGAATAATAATTATGGGGATGATCCTAATAAAATGGTGCTGTTCCATTGCAGCAACCTCCCAAAATCTTTCTTTAAAGATACAAAAATGACAATTCATCCAATAATTTCAGATCTTAAGGGAGACGAAAGCAGCTATGGTGCTATACAGGGAAGAATAAAATCTGAACATGTAACTCTTTTAAGAATTGAGACTGATGATTTTATGGGTGAAATGAAGGCAATTATTGCAGAAGGTCAATATACTGAAGATAAACTTGAAACATTTGGAGGATATGGAGTGGTTAACATCCCTAATCTACAATCTTTATTGAAGAAATTGTGTTATGGTGGATTTGCTCATCATGTTGCGGCGACGCTAAATGAAGTAGGAGAGATTGTTTATGAAGCGCTTTCTAACTACCTTGGTTGGAATGTTAAGTTTCATAATAAAAATTAATAAATCTTTTTATTTTTTTCTTCCTATTCTTATTTCTTTTTCAAAAAAACCAGATTCAATTATTTTTTTTCTTTTTTCAGTACAATTTGTATATATTTCAAAAGGAGTTATATTTATAGAGGAGTTATTCTTTTTTTCTTGGAAATTTAAAATTCTCTTCCTTGTTAAATAAATAGAGTATTCAGAAATATCACACCCTATCCATTTTCGATTTAACTTCTCAGCAACTATTAGAGTTGTTCCAGAACCACAAAAAAAGTCTGCGATTAAATCACCCTCATTACTTCCTAATTTAATAATATTTTCGAGTAATCTATGATGCTTTTGTGTAGGATAGCCAGTCCATTCGTTTGATGCAGGTTGCATACAGGGAATTCTCCATACATCATCCATTTTTTTATCTGTTACGATTCTATATCTTACATGACCATTTCTATCTTTAACGTTTTTCAAAACCCCATCTATCATTTCTCTCATTAATTGTTTTTTTGGTTTCTTACGAAGAATTCTAAGTTCATTAAAAGTGTATTTGCTAGATTTGGAAAATACTAAAATATCATCGTGAGCACGAGGCAGGTTTTTCTTCCCAGCTGAATATTTATTATAATAATGCCAAATGATATTATTTACAAATCTCTTTTCTCCAAATATCTCATCTAAAATTAACTTAATATAATGACTTGCATGCCAATCTAAATGAATAAAAATTAAACCAGTCTTGGATAATAACCTTTTGATTAAAATTAACCTCTCATAAAGCATCTGCAGATAAGAATCTAAATCTTGCTTCCAATGGTCATAATATGCGATTGTATTATAAATAGTATCTTTTTCTTCAATTTTGATTTGATAATTAGTACCAGAATAGAAAGGGGGATCAATGTAAATCAGATCAATTCTATCCTTAAAATTGTTTAATAAATGATATAAAACTTCCAAATTGTTTCCCCAAAATAATTTGTTTATCCAAACTTCCTTATTTAAACTATTTTGGTTTTTTATCTCATTATTTTTAGAATTAACTTCAAATTTTTTAAAGTAATATCTATACTTATTTTTTAAATCTTCTAATTTTGCAAAATTATCCGATTTCCCTTCCCATATTAGTTTTACCATTATATAAACTAGAAAAAAATAAAATTAAAATAAATTAATTAGTGTTTAATCTTTCTAATAGATCCTCAAATTCTTTATCTGACAAGAATCCTTTATGCATCATAATTTCTTTAATTTCCTCCATAAGTTGCGGAGCTCCTTTAGCTTCAGAGATTGTTTCTTCAAGTGTTTTGATCTTATTATTAAGTTCCTCAATTTCAATTACTTTTTTATCTTTTTCATCCTTGAGTGTTTCAACTTCAACATATTTATCTGAAATTGATTTTTGTAAATCTTTTTTAAGACCTTCAAGCTCATTATTTTTTTGTTCTAATTCTGATTTAAGTTCCTTTTTTTCTTTTTCTGAAGCTTCCATTCTTTCAGATGATTCGCTCAGTTTATTCTCTAATTCCTCAATTTTTGAATTCGCCTTAGATAGCGTTTCCTCTAATTCCGCTTTAGATGATTTAAATTTATTGATTTCAGCATCTACATAAAGTTTTTCTTCTTTTAATCTCTCAAGATTTTTTATCGCTTCATTTATTTCTTCAAGTTTTTTTTCTTTTTCTGATAATTTTTCTTTAGTATTATTAAGGTCTTCGGTTATTTTTTCTATGTCTTTTCTTTTCTGAGTTAATTGTCTTTCTAAATCATTAATTTTTGATCTGAGGTCTAATAAAAACTTTCCCTCTACTTTTTGTTTTACTTCGGGTTTTTCCTTTGCTTTAGCCCAATCAAAAGAAATTTCAATTTCACCTCAATTCTCATATATTATTAATTTATTTTGTAATAGGATATATTTAATTTTTTTAGATTTAATACTTATAGAAATTTTTTAAAATTTAAACAGGTAATATTTAATAAGAATGTACTAAAATAAACAGGTTAAATTCATATGAGGTTAATATTTTAGTGTTTTTATTAATTTTTCAAGCTCCTTATCACTGATAAATCCTTTATGTTCCATTAATTCTTTAATTTTTATCAAAATTTTGGGAGACGTTTTTTCCTCTGAAATACGAGTCTCAAGAGATTTTTTTTTATTAATCAGTTCATTTACTTTAACATTTTTCGATTCTAGATTACTTTTAAGACTTTCTATTTCTATATCTTTTTGTTTTAAATCATTTTTGAGGTTTTGAACTTCCTTCTCTTTAAAAACCATTTTGTGTTCCATTTCAGAAGCTTTCTCAGAAGTGAAATTTAGTTGATTCTCTAATGTTTCAATTTTCGCTACGGCTTCAGTTAATCTTTTTTCTAAATCTGATGTAGTTGATTTTAATTTTGTTACTTCGATATCAACATGAAGTTTTTCCTCTTGAACTTTATCTAATGTTTTTTTAGCAGAAGATCTTTTTTCTGTTAATTCAAGGAGACTTTTTTCACGACCAGCTAATTTTTCTTCAGTTTTTCTTAATTCCTCTCTTGTTTTATCTGTTTCTTTTTTACTTTGTATTAATTTTTGTTCAAGATCATTGATTTTAGTTCGAAGATCTAAAAGATATCTTCCTTCCACAGGTAATTTCCTGTCAGGTTTTTCCTCAACTTTTGCCCAATCTATACTAATTTCTCTCTCACCTCATAATTTCTTAAAAATAGTTAGATCTATGTAGTATTATTAAAACGATCTCATATATTTTATAGTTCTTTTATTTTATTAAAGCTTTAAAAAATATTAATTTAATATAAAAACCAATTATATTAATATTTCTTATTTTAAAACTAAAAAATACATTAATAATATTGTTCTTTTAATGCAAAAAATTTCTATTGGATGTGCTGGTTGGGATTATGTAGATTGGGTTGGCCCATTTTATCCTAAGAAGCTTAAAAAACAATTTCATCTAGCATATTATGCTAAATTCTTTAATATTGCTGAAATTAATTCAACTTTTTATAGTCTTCCTTCTATCGATACTTCAAGTAAATGGAATTCTCGAGTTCCTCCAAATTTTCGTTTCATTGTTAAAATGTGGCAAAAAATTACTCATAATTTAGATGATTCTGAAATAGAATCTAGAATAACTCTTTTTTTGTACCGTATGGAACCTTTAAAAAATAAAACTATAGCTTATCTATTACAATTTCCACCATGGTTTAAATATTCGGAAAAACACTTGAATCAGTTGAAATTTTTGGTAAATAGTATTCCAGAGGCATTTAAATTAGTAATTGAACTACGGGATAATTCATGGTTTGAACCAAAAATCCTTTCTGAATTTATTGATGGATCTCATAAGATTTTAGGAACAACATATATGCCAAAATTAAATCCATATTTTCTACCAAATCAAAATTATTATTATATTCGACTTATTGGAGATAGGAAACTAACTGTATTTAACCGAATTCAGAGAGAGCAAGAAGAATCATTAGTTCATCTTAAAAGTGAAATTAACAATTTGACATCAATACCTAATATCTTTGAGATATTCATTATTGTCAATAATCATTTTGCGGGTTTTGCCCCTGAAACAGTAAACATTTTGAAAAAAGAACTAGGTTTAGAATTTCAAGATTTTAACAAACAGAAAAAAATTTTTGACTATTTAAAATAATAGAGTTGAATTATAGTTTTATATTTATAGGCGTTTTATTATTTTAAATTGCTCTTTTGAATAAGAAAGTTTTAAATATATTGAGTTTGACTAAATTTTTATGGATATTATTGATAACTTAAAGAAAATAGGTGAAGATTGGAGATTAACAGTTCTTTTGATTTGGCTTTTAGTAGGTGTAGCTATTATTCCATACCCAAATGAAATTGTTTCAATAATAGGGATTTTGATATTTTTACCTTTTTTAGTTTTTCTAATGTTTTTATTCTTGCTTACACTTATTTCTAAGAAAGAAATTTTTGAATATCCAACATGGAAAATTATTTTATTTTTATTAATCTCTTTACCAATAATGCTCTTGATTTCAGCAATTCTGATAATTTTATATGCAATCTCAATTATTTCTTACTTCTTCTTTACATCCTGGTTTATCCTTTATGGTTGTTATTTATTAGGAAAAAATATAGATACAAGATTATACAAAGTTCCAAAAGCAAGACCTTTATTAAGGGGCATTATATTTTTTGGGGGACTAGTGGGATCTATTCTATTATTGTATCTCTTTATAATCGGAGATACCTTATTCGATTTTTCTGTTATAATGGAAACTTATGTACAATTTCCATGGTATCTTAAAGGAGTCTATATAATTGTTGGAGGAACTTTGATTGGTTTAGCGATTGTATGCATTATCTATATGTTTAGGAAAATCTTTACTGGTTGGTTTGGTATATTTTCATTGCTAGCTTCAATCTATACATTATATCTCGTATTAAAGATCTATCTTGGTATGATTGATACTGAACCGGATAAGATTGGTTCTATATGGGCATATCTCGGAATAATCATTCCGGATCTACTTATTATTTTCTATTCTCTAAGTACTCTTATGGGTTCCCAAGCAGAACTTCTAAATAAAAGAATTAAAAGATTTGGAATTGACACGGTAATAATTTGGTTAATTCTTTCAAAGGTTGCCTATGAATTTATCCACTTTTTTCCTTACGAAGTTTTTGAAAAAGCAAATACTCCTTGGATTAATGCCCTTAAAGATATAGATAATGATCTCATTAATCTTATTAAAAATTTTGCTGTATTAATATTTTTCATAGCTTTATTAGTAATATTAGGAATTTATGAGATTAAAAAAAATGTTAAAGAGCAGAGAAAAATAAAAGAAGAAGTTGATGAGGAGGTAAAAGAACTCCTTTCTCCTAAACTATTTATAGAAGAATATGATAAACTAGAACCAAGAGATAATTCCGAAGCGATAGAAGACGTTAAATCCATTAATGAAAATATCGAAGATGCTCATTTATAGTGCTGATTAGATAAATCCTTAAACTCAATAAATTAGAATATTTTTTTAATAAATTAAAAATTCCGCATAGATTAATAGTTTAATAATTAGTTTTATTAAATCCAAATTCAAAAAGTGTCATACTAAATTGTTAAATCGGGTTCAAAATGAGTAATGAAATCAAAGTTGAGGAATTATTTCTTGATAAATTTGAAAAATTATCCTTGAAAGTTGAGCAATTAACTAATGAAATTTCTAAAATGAAAGCTAAATTAGATAAGAATTATAAAGTCAATAGAGTCTTTGGTCTTAAAACCTTAAGAAATTCAGCACCGTTAGAATTTGCAAAGGACGTATTTGGAATAGGGAGCCCAACTAAAAGATATCTTTTATCAATAAGAGCAATTACAGAGGAATGGAAAGGTAGGAAAAATGATTTCCTAATAACAATAAGACAACAAGAAAAAGAAACTCATATGGACATAAAAGCTCTCGGGATAAGGATCCCAATTAACGATATTAAAAATATTCGACTTTTAACAAAACAGATCATTTCATTGCTGTATTTATCGTGTGAATTTAGAGGCCTTACTTTAAATGAAATATTAAGGGAAATTTTAACTGATATAAACAATGAGGGACATAAAATGGTTCAAGAAATTAAACATAAAATGGTTTTTTGAACTTTTAAGATCGCGAAACAAGAGTTTCACGAAGATTTTCTCTATTTAAACTTGTTAATTAAGAATATTAGAATTAGAAAATTAAATTACTTTATAGAATATATAAATTATAGTAACAAAAACATATAAGGAAGAATAAAAATTTTAAACTAATTTTATATTTTAATAATTAAAATTCATAAAAGGCTAATTAAATGGATGAATTTAAATGTGAAATATTAATCATAGGTGCTGGTCCCGCAGGATTAAGTGCAGGAGTGTATTGTGCTCGAGCAAATAGAGATGTTATCATTCTTGATGGAAAAGAGACTTCTGCTTTAGGTAGAACAAAGGAGATACAAAATTGGTTAGGAGAAATAGATATAAAGGGTAAAAAACTGTTAGAAAAATTTAGGGCTCATGCTGAAAGTTATTCTGAAAATCTAAGAATTATAAAAGGAGATGTAATTTCGATGATGCTAGGTATGGGAGTAAATATGATATCAACACGAACTGCTAATATCACTTCCGATGTTGTTATAATTGCTACAGGCAGGGGAAATCGAAAAGAAATAATCAAAGGAGAAGGTGCTTTACTTGGATATGGCGTTTCTTACTGTGCTTTATGTGATGGACCTTTATACAAAGAAAAGGTTGTTTTTCTATATGGTTCAGATGAAGAGGTATTCGAAGATGCCCTAACACTACATCAAATGGGATGCAAAGTACATATAATAACTAATGTTGGGATTGATGAGTTACCTGAAAAAATATATGATGTTAAAGAAAAAGGAATTGATGTCATAGAAAATATGGAAATAATTGAAGTTATACCTAATTCGGAAGGTGTAATAGAAAAAATAAAATGTAAATTTACTAAACCCGAATCAGAAGATTTTGAAGAAATAATAGAGTTTGAGCTTGATTGCCTATTTATTTTATCTCATATTGCTTCAAATTCTATATTTAAAAAAGCTGGGGTAGATTTAGATGATATGGGAAATATTATTGTAGACGATGAACAACAAACAAATCTTAAAGGAGTGTATGCTGCAGGAGATGTCACAGGCGGTCTGTTTCAAGTAGTATTTGCCACAGCAGAGGGTGCCCGTGCTGGTATTAATGCATGTAAATATCTCCGTCAATTAAAAAAAGCCTAAACTCTTCTCATTTTATCTATTCTTTCTAAGATATTATATAGATATTACTTCGTATTATGTAATATCTCGATCATATTGTATGTATTATGGTAGGCAGTAAGTTTTCAGAGTTTATCGAAGATTTTCTAATTTCTAAAGAGGTAGAGGAAGGATGTGCATCCTCAACAATTAAAGCATATAAATATGATCTTGATAAATTTGTTAACCTTGTAGGAGATCTTGAACTGAATTCTCCAATATTCAGACAGAAAATAAGGTTATTTCTAAAAAAAATCAAAGACTTGGGTTATACCAAAAAAGGAATTGGGAGAAAAATAGCCTCATTACGATCATATTTTAAGTTTTTAACACTAAATGAATTTATTGAAAAGAATCCTATGAGTACAATAAAATCTCCTAAGATAAAACTTGAAGAAAATCTACCAAAATTTCTTAATGTTTCTGATATTGAACTAATTTTTAATAAATTAAAAGATAGAAAAATATTTAACTCTAAAAAAAGCAATAGATATTATTTAATTATTAGGTTGCTCTATTCTACAATGGCAAGAGTAAGTGAGTTATGTAATATTAAAATAAAGGATGTAGATTTCAATAAAGGTTACATTAAATTACGAGGTAAAGGAAACAAAGAAAGAATAATTCCCGTCGATCAAAAAACATTAGATGTTTTTAAGGAGAATCTTAAAGATAGAATTTCCTATAGTCCTGAAAACTACTTATTGGTAAACACCAGAAATCAAAAATTAAATCCTCGAGTTGTTCAAGCAGATATTAAAACTATAAAAGAAAAATGTGGATTTCCAAACTCAAAAGTTATTACACCCCATGTTTTTAGACATACTGGAGCTACTCATCTTAGACGCTCAGGAATGGATATCAGTGAATTACAAGATATTTTAGGCCATTCAAATCCAAATACAACTAGAATATATGCAAAAAATGATATCACTAAATTGAAACAGTCATATACTATGATGCATCCACTAAATAACTCAGAAAAACTTTAAGAAGTTAATTTTTCTTAGTTATTTAATTCTTATCACAATTTTATAGACACAAGAAATTTTAAACTTAAATCCTTCTATTAATAAATATACTTCACAATAAAATTTGATCATATAGAGTTATCATGGACGTGGACGAGTTCAGAAAACAATTCATGAAAAGATCTGTATTTAAACAAGCAAGTTCCCTTGATCAAAGTTATGTACCAGAAAAACTATATTGTCGGGATGAGACTATAAAGTCCTTGATTTATAATTTCAGGAGAATTGTTGAAGAGAGTGAACAACCCTCAATTAATTTCCTTGTGACTGGAAAAGGAGGAGTCGGAAAAACAGTTACAGCACGATATTTTGGAAGAAACTTTAAAAGTATTGCTATTGAGCGAGATGTCAATTTGTTTATTGAATATTATAATTGTATTAATTTTAATTCAAAAAGTAAAATCATACGACATTTATTATCAAGATACACCCACGGGAGCGGTAGAGGCTTCAGCGATGATGAGGCTCTAAAATTAATACTTTCTCAATTAATTAGACAGAATGGTTATATTTTACTAATAATTGATGAAGTTTTCCGTTTAAAGCCAGAGGAAATTTTAGCTTTCCTTGATATTGCCGAAACTTTTGGGCATCAAAATGCAAAATTATCATTAATCTTAATCTCAAGAACACAAGATTGGATGAGAGTTGAAACTGAAAGAATTCTAAGCAGATTAAATCAAAAAATTGAACTTAAACCTTACAATTTTGACGAAGCTAAGCAAATTTTAAATTATAGGAGTGAACTGGCTTTTAAAGAAAATGTTATAGATGATGATCTTTTAGAGATGATTGCTGAAATAGTAAAAGAACATGAAAATATGCGTCATGGAATTGAAATACTAAGAAACAGTGGATTATATTGCGATAAAGAGGGATTAGAACGTTTGACTCCTGAAATTGTAAGAGAAGCATCAAATGAGGTTTATCCTACATTTAGAGGTGACACTATTGATTTTTTAAGGGATCAAGAACTTTTAGCTTTATATGGAGTAGTAAGAGCATTAATGAATACCGATGAATCATATACTTTGGTTGATGATGCCTATGAGGAATATCAAGTAATATGTGAAAATTATGCTATTGAGCCTCACGTTAAAATGAGTTTTAGGAAATATGTTCGTCACCTTGACGAGCTTAAAATTATCGTTTCCAAAACAGTAAGAATTGAAGAAGCTCAGCGAGGTAGACATAAAGAAATTAGATTATTGGATATACCTACAATAAAATTAGCTCAATTGTTAGAAGATCTTTTTGAGAGAAAATTTATGAATTAAAACAATTGAGTTAGAAATTATTTACTTCTATTTGATTTTATTAATAAACCTTTATTTGAATTTGGCTTAGATATTTTGTGGACTTAATTACATATTGTTATTTTTAAAAACCTTCTTTCTCGGATTTAGATTTACTATACCACTCTAGCCATTCTTTGCGGCGATCTTTTTTACGTTGTGATTCATCTGCTTCCGAAAAATTCTCAGTCCTGATTTTCTTCCAATAATTTTCTAATTCAAACCGAGATAAAGATAATCCACATGATTGGCATACCATTGCTTTAGTATTTGGAATGTATTTCATCTTGCCTCCACATTCTGGACAGC
>JBHLNY010000053.1:0-15004 GCA_048941065.1 Promethearchaeota archaeon | reverse complement strand
ATTTTCCATAAAGTTGATCTTTTAGAAGCAGAAGCGGATGAACTAAGAAGAGAACTTCAGAAAGATGTGTCAAGGGGAGAATTAAATCCTAGTGTTAGGCAAAATTTATCCCATTTAATTAAGAGAATGGATGATGTTGCTAATTGTTGTACTGGTGTCGCCCGAAGAATTGCAACTGTACCTCTAAAATTTTGGGAACAAAGTAGTGATAAGACAATCAATCTAATTAGTGAAATTATAAAAACCACCGTTGAATGTTCGCAATTTTTGGATAAAATTGTTATGGATTTAGTAGGAGATAGAAAGAATATAAAAGAAGTTGCAAAACAGATTAATTATTATGAGCATCAAGTCGATTTATTGAATATAAAATTAAGAAGGAGTCTTCAAGAAACAGATTATCACGTTAATTATTTTACGATTTTCACAGTAGGAAATACCTTTGATATTCTTGAAGCCATTTCAGATTCAATGGAAGAAGTTGCAGATTATATAATGGTTCTATTAACTAGTTCTGAACGTCTTTAATTTCTTTAGTGATTAAAATTGCACGATTTCAATCTATCATTATCAAAAACTAAAATACAAGATAGATATTATATTTCCTTTTTGATTTTTTTATAAAATATTTTCGGAAAAAATTAATAATCTATATAGAATATATAGATCAGAGTTTAAATATATTGATTATTTGTTAATATAAATATTATAATTTGAATAAAATAGGGTTTTTTTTTTGACACTTCATATAGAAACGAGAAAAGTACAAAAAACAGGAGGAGCAAGTTATATCATCTCATTGCCTAAAGTTTGGATAGAAAAACATGGCGTTGAAAAAAATGATACTTTAGGTATATTAAGTCAACCCGATGGGAATTTGCTAATTACTCCAAATATTAATTCAGAAGAGTATATAAAGAGTAAAAATTTCGATGTAGATGGTATAAAAGATCCCCAATATTTATTTAGACTTTTAATTGGAGCATATATTATGGGATATACCATTATTACTATTAAATGTAGTAAAAAATTCGAGCCAATAATAAGGGATTGTGTAAGAAATTTTACTAAAATAGCAATTGGACCTGAAATAATTGAAGAATCAAATCAACGAATTTTAATTAAAGATTTGCTCAATCCTAAAGAAATGCCCTTCGAAAGAACGATAAAAAGAATGTATATTTTAGCTCAGACTATGCATGAAGATGCGATTAAATCTTTAGAAAACGGAGATAAAAAGTTAGCAAAAGAAGTTATAGAGCGAGATAATGAAATAGATAGATTACACTGGCTTATTGGTCGTCAATCACATATTGTGCTTAGAGATATAATACTATGCCAGAAAATGGGTATCACATTGGAAGATGCCAGTCATTATCAGTTTATGAGTAAATTTTTAGAACGTATAGGAGACCACGCAGTTAATATAGCTAAGAATTTATTACTAATTGATTATCAAAAAGTCGATAAGGGGTTATTGGAAAATGTTTCAAATGTTAGTAAATTTTCTTTAGAATTACTTAATGTTAGTCTTGATGCATGGCAACAAAAGAACATAAAATTAGCGAATGAAAATATAGAACAAATTAAGTATTTAACTGATGAATGTGAAAAAATTATAGCCACTACAGAAAATGCTGTTGAAATATCAGTACCAATTGGGTATATAATTGAAAGTATAAGAAGAACTGGAGAATATTCTGGGGATATTTCAGAAATAATCATAAATAATTTAATCTAGTGCTTTTCGGGATATTTTGAGTAATTATAGTTGATAATTCTTTCTTAAACCAATAAGAGTAGTAGTTGCTTCAACCCATTGTTTTAATTCCTCATTATTTCTAAAAAAAGATATTATTTCTTCCATATCTGGTAAATCACTGAATACGCATTCTATTAAAAAGTCCCAAGCACCATATAAGGGAGTTGCATAGGTGATTTTCCAATTTTCATCTGAACTAATTGATTTTAACTCTTTTACTTTTTCAAGTACTTTTAATTGAGTTCCAATTATTTTTAGTCTTATTAGGATATAACCACGAAAATAAATTGTGTTTACACCGGCTTTTTCTTCCATAGAATATGAATATATTAGTTTAAATCCTAATTAATAATTTTTTAATAATACTTTATCATAAATATTCTGATTTTTGCCTTTAAGTTTAATTACCAATAGACTTCTTTTAAAGTATCATGATATTCATTAAGAGATTTTATTTCAACTTTTTTTTTTCGAACCTTTTCAATAGCATCAATAACAGCTTTGGCTAATTGTAGATTAATTATAACGGGTATATTATAATCAATAGCCATCCTTCTAATCTTATATTCATCCTCCATGATAGCTTTAAATTTCTCTTCTACTGTTGACGGTAATGGGATGTTTATTACCATATCAATATGTCCTTCTTGCAAGCACTGCATAATATTTGGCTCCATTCCATATTCATGAACCTTATATAACCTAACGGCATCAATATTATTTCTATTAAGCGCTTTTTTAGTGTCTTCAGTTGCAAAAATTATAAAGCCTAATTCTTTTAATTTCCTTGCTAAAGGAATAACTTCTTCCTTTAATTTTTCTCCACCTACTGAAATTAAAATATTCCCTTTATCAATAGGAATTTTCATTTCCGCAGCTTCTAAGGCTTTCATCAAAGCATCAGGGAAATCCTCACCAATTGTCGCTATTTCACCAGTACTGGCCATCTCAACTCCCAATATTGGATCTGCTTTGTCTAATCTCATAAAAGAGAACATTGGTGCTTTAATTGAAACGTAATTCCCATAGGGTAAATCCATTAATTTTTCAGGTATCTTCTTACCCATAATAACTTCAGCAGCAAGTCTCATTAGATTAATTCCTCGTGTTTTTGAAACATATGGCATACTACGACTTGATCTTAAGTTACATTCGATTACATAAACTTCTCCATTTTTTACTAAATATTGAACATTGAAAGGTCCTTGTATTTTTAATGCTAAAGCAATCCTTTTAGTATAATTTTCAATTTGTGAGATAATTTCTGTAGAAACTGTTTGAGGAGGGATTGCCATTGTAGCGTCTCCACTATGAATACCAGCATTTTCGATATGTTCCACGATAGCTCCTATTAATACTTTTTCACCATCAGATATGCCATCACATTCAACCTCTCTAGCGTTAGTAAAAAATTTTGTAATTACAACAGGATATTCTTTTGAAATAGAAGCCGCAAGATCTAGAGTATCCTTAAGGGTTTTCTCATCATAAGAAACTCTCATTGCTGCTCCACTTAATACATAGGAAGGCCTAACCAATACTGGATATAAAACGTTCTTCGCAAATTTCAATGCTGCTTCTTTTTCTGTTAATGCCTTCCATTCGGGTTGTTTTATATTTAATTGATCTAGCATTGCACTAAATTTACTTCTGTCTTCTGCCATATCAATACGTGAACCATGAGTACCAAGTATTTTTAAATTGGTTTTTCGAAAAAATTCAGAATATTTAGAAATTTTAGCTGCTAAATTATTCGCTATTTGCCCACCAGCAGAAACTACAATCCCCATAGCTTTTTCGAGTTCGCAAATATCAAGAACTCTTTCTCCTGAAAGTTCTTCAAAATATAATTTATCTGAAATATCATAATCAGTAGAAACAGTTTCTGGATTGTAATTAATCATAATAGCTTGATCAATACCTAACTTTTTCAGACCCCATAAACAATTAACAGACCCCCAGTCAAATTCAACAGACGCTCCTATTCTGTACGTTCCAGAGCCTAAAACAATCACTTTTTGGAAATTCAATTGATCTTCTTGTTCAAAATCAATATCATGTTCCGAAGCATTATAAGTTAAGTAAAGGTAATTAGTTATTGCGGGCCATTCTGCCGCTAAAGTATCAATTCTTTTGACATAGGGATGAACTCCTAATCTTCTTCTTAGTTGTCTAATGAATATTGTATCTACTCCCATAATTTTTGCAATTTGACCATCTGAAAAACCATATCTTTTAGCTCTTTCTAACCAATACTTTTTTTCAGAATCATCTGTTTCTAATAAATTGAGATCTTTAAGATTTCTTTCAAGATCAATTATATTTTTCAGTTTGTATAAAAACCATTTATCAATTCTGGATAAACGATATATTTCTTCAATAGAAAGACTTTTTTTTATAGCTTCTGCAAGTCTAAAAATTCTGAGATCTGTAGGATTGCGTAGCAAATATTTCAATTCGTTAATATCTTCGATGAGTTCAAGTTCATTAGCTACAAGTCCTTTCATTCCAATATCTAACATGCGGAGCGCTTTTTGTAATACTTCCTCAAAAGTCCTTCCGATTGCCATGACTTCTCCAACACTTTTCATTTGAGAGCCCAAATGTCTATCTACTCTTTGAAATTTCGTTAAATCCCATCGAGGAATTTTTAACACAAGATAATCAAGTGCGGGTTCAAAGCATGCAGTAGTTATTCCAGTAATTTTGTTCTTTAGTTCTGGTAAAGTATATCCAATTGCCAATTTTGCTGCAATATAAGCTAAAGGATAACCAGTCGCTTTTGAAGCTAGAGCAGATGATCTAGAAAGACGGGCATTTACTTCTATCACACGGAATTCTTTTGAAAAGGGATCTAAACCATATTGAATATTGCATTCACCTATAACTCCTAACCCTCGAATTATCCTAATTGAAGCAGAACGTAGCATATGATATTCTTCGTTTGTAAGTGTCTGGCTAGGAGCAACTACTATCGATTCACCAGTATGTAACCCTACAGGATCAAAGTTCTCCATATTGCAATTAATAAAACAATTATCAGCAGAATCTCGTACGACTTCATATTCAATTTCTTTCCATCCCCAAATAGATTCTTCAATTAAAATTTGATTAATTCTGGATTGAGCTAATCCTCTTTTCGCTAGTGTCTTAAAATCTTCCATATTATCAACGATTCCAGAACCTCTACCTCCTAAAGTATAGGCGACTCTAATCATTACAGGAAAACCAAATTCTTCTGCAACTTCTAAAGCTTCTTTAAATGATGTGACTGCCTTACTTTCACAAACTTTTGCATTAGCTTTATTCATTGCTTGTACGAATAAGTCTCGATCTTCTGTAGCTTCAATAGCAGCTATTGGAGTACCAAGTACTCTAATATTATATTTCTCTAAAATTCCAAGTTCATTAAGTTCTACACCAACATTTAAAGCTGTTTGCCCTCCAAATGCTAGTAGAATTCCATTTGGTCTTTCCTTTTTAATTACTTCCTCTACGTATTTGACATTAATTGGGAGTAAGTAAACTTTATCTGATAATTCGGGATCAGTTTGAATAGTTGCTATATTTGGATTAATTAAAATGGTATATATACCCTCTTCTTTGAGAGCTTTCAACACTTGACTTCCTGAGTAATCAAATTCTCCTGCTTGTCCAATACGAATTCCCCCAGAACCTAAGACCAATGCTTTTTTAATTGTTTTATCTAATGGCATGAATTTATTACTTTATTAGTTTTAAAAATTTATCAAATAGATATATAGAATCTAAAGGACCTGGTGATGCTTCGGGATGAAATTGAACGGCTAAGATTGGTTTATTTTCATGCGTTAAACCTTCATTTGAATTATCATCAACATTTTTTAAAAATTCAATAAATCCTCCTTTTTCAAATTCTTTAACACAAAATCCATGATTTTGTGAGGTGATATAGCATTGTTTGGTCTCTATATTAATAACAGTTTTATTTCCCCCTCTATGGCCATATTTTAATTTATAAGATGATCCTCCCGCAGCTAGTCCGATTATTTGATTACCTAAACAGATTCCCATTGTTGGAATATTATTTTTTATTAAATGGCGAGCTAATTCTATGGCTTCCGTATAAATAGCAGGATCTCCTGGACCGTTAGAAATGAGAACCCCATTTGGTTTAAATTTCATTATTTCTTCATATGTATAGTTATATGGAACTACAATAACTTCTATATCTCTATTCACTAAATTTCTTAAAATATTGTTCTTAACACCTAAATCCAACACAATTACTTTAGCAATAGGTTTATTGGGAGTAAACTTCTTAACTTCTCTTGTAGATACCTCGCTTACCAAATGTCTAAGATTAGGATCCTCAGCTTTCTTAACCACCTCACATAATCTTTCAATATTAAGTTTTTCACCTGGATTAAAAACAGCAAGTAATCCTAATTGGACTCCTTCTTCCCTTAAGATTTTAGTTATAGCCCTTGTATCAATCAATTCTATTCCTGGAACGTCCTCTTCAAGGAGGAACTCATTTAACGATTTTATACTTTCATAATGGCTTGGATTTTTGCAGCACTCATTTACTACAAAACCGTTTACTTTAATTGAATCTGACTCAAAATTTTTGTTAATACCAAATTTGTCCTTTTCCCATCCTGGAACTCCGTAATTCCCCACGAGAGGATGGGTCATTATTACTATCTGACCTTTATAGGATGGATCTGTTAAAGTCTCATTATAACCAGCACCAGTTATTGTTGTAAAAACTAATTCTCCAGTCACTATTTTCGTAGCACCAAATCCAATCCCTTGATAGTACCTACCATCTTGAAGCATTAAAACAGCAGGTCTTTCCTTTTTATAAAGCATTTAGTTTAATCTACAATTCTTCTTTTAAATCTTAAAGTAAAGATAACTATTATTTTTTTTTAAGATTGTTTATTAATGAGTTAAATAAAAAAAAATATTGTTTTTTTCCTTTATTGGAAAAAATTTATTCAGAATTAGGGTTTTTCTTAAATCTATATACATTAAAATCGGATTCCTTATATTTTGTAAGAAAAAATTCTTTTAAAGTTGTTTTTATTGATGCTAAAATCGTTTCTAAATCAATACCATCAAAAATATTCCACCATGAAAATTGTTCAGTGCCATTTTTTTCTAATTCCATGGATTCTTTTAAAATGATAACATTGTTCTCAAGCAAAAATGATGGGTCTAATAGAGTTTCAGTATTATCTTTCAAAATCTTTAAATCTTGAAGCATACACTCAAGTAAATCATCATAAAAAAGAATTGGAATATATTTCATCTCTTTGGATCTTGAAAGATTTTTAAGACTATTCCGTTCGTCTTTTTTGGGAGAAAATTCACCTTTTACAAAGTTAAAAATTTCAATATCTGCAAGTTCAGGGTGATATTGACTCTCTTTTACTCTTTTTTTTTTCTTTCGGTACATTACCTCTTTTACTCGATAAAGTTTAACATTACTTTTTTCTCCTTTCAACTCAACAATAATAGAGTTTTCCTCTATTCTTTTATTACAAATATCCGCAATCTTTTGACAATATTCTGTTGCTGCTTTTATAGGATCCTCCTCGTTTATTTTTGCTTTTACTACTGTATGCAAATAGGCTCTTGAAAAAGCGGAAAAATCTTCCTCCAGACTATATAGATTTCCATGAAGAAATCTTGTGGAATTCCACCACTTATTAGCCCGTTCAATCAAAAGAGAGGTATGAAGTTTTTCGTGAGCTCTAATCTCCGTGAAATATAACAATTTTTCAATGCCAAACTGTATAAATGGTGCGGGATTGATTATTGCTATAAGATCTTTACCAATTTTAAAAGAGATCGGTTCCCTAGGGCGAATTAATATCGAGCTCTCACCATTGAACACCCTATCAATTCTCATAGGTAAAGGCATTATCGGATTAGACTTAATAGAATTTAGTAATTCTGTAAAGTGAGGATATTTTATAGTAGATGTATTTGGGGGGAATATATCAATAAAGAAGAAAAATGGTGCTGCATCATACTTATAAGTTTTAAATTTACGTAGGCTGATAATCATCACCTTACAATTATTCGTAGAGCATTTTTTACAAATTTAAAATGATATAATAAACTTATGATTTTGAAATTTGTAGAACGCTCTATTTAAAATTAATACCATATCATTTAACAATTAAAATAAAAAAAGAATTTTTTATTTCATATCTATAAATTTTCCGCTTTTAAATAGTTCACAAGGTTTTAAATAAGATTTTCCTAACTTTTCTGAAGTTTCTTCTAATAATTTAGTCAATTGCTCATAATTTTGTGTTGCATATTCCATAGGCCCTGGAAAATTCATTCCAGCTAGAATCGCCTCATCAATTACCTTCCAACTCGTTACAACGCCTTCTTCTAAAATTCTACACCCTTCATTAGCATTGATTGCTGCGAAGATTTCACGATTAACCAGTCCAGCTTTTTTTGAAAGGTCAGGTTGGGGTCTACCTTCTGACCAATTATAGAAACCTTGACCGGTTTTCTTACCTAATTTACCTTCTTTTATCTGCATAGTAAGTACTTTTCCAGGTTTATAATCGGGAGATAGTTTTTCAGCATAATAATTTAGAGTATGAAAAGCAACGTCACGTCCAGTAAAGTCAGATAAAGTCAATGAACTCATAGGAGCATTTGGATTAGATAAATCAGCATCGACTTGTTCCCATGGAATTCCTTTTTCATAAGCAAGATCGATTATATAATTAGAATAAATTCCTCTTGGGGAGAGAACTCTATTAACAATAAAACCGGGTCGATCTTTTAAAACGCGGGCAACATATCTTTCTCCTCTTAAACATGGCAATGATTTTGCAACTTTAACACCAATATCCATGGATTCTTCGGAACTTTCATTACCTTTAATAACTTCAATTAACCGCATTAATGGGGCTGGATTAAAGAAATGCATTCCAATTACATTTTCAGGTTTATTGCAGTCTTGAGCGATTTCAGTAATACTCATTGAAGAAGTATTTGAAGCAAAAATACAATGACTGGGAGAATTTTCAATTACTATTTTGCAAAGATTTTGCTTTAAGTCCAATTTTTCTACGACAGCTTCAATAACCAAATCTGCATCCTTTACTGCTTCAATTAGATCCTTGGTCGTTCTTAATTGAGTTAAGTAATCTTTAGCATTTTTCTCTTCAGGCAACATACCCTTTGTTTCTAATTTTTCAAAACCAGTTTTTACATATTCAAATCCTTTCTCAATTATTTCATCATCAACATCAACAGCCATAACATTATATCCTGCCATCAAACAGACTTGAGCAATTCCCTTGCCCATGTCGCCAAAGCCAAGCATTACTATATTTTTAACATTACTCATTTTATTTTCACTCAATAAATTTTCTTAATAATTTTTTTAATGAATAAGGAAAAAACCTATATATGTTTTTTATTTCATTAGACTATAAGCACTTTTAAGACGTTTTTCAGCAACACCCACAATTTCTTCAACAATTTTCTTTACATGTTCCACAGTTTCTATGATACCAATACTTTGACCCAATAAAACTGCTCCTGAGTTAATATCTCCTGTATATGCTGCTTCATAGGCCTTACCTTCTGCGATTATATCTTCATTACTCATCTGTGCCTCTTGAGCCATTTTTTCTGATTTATCAGCTACGAGATCATGATGCAAAGAATATTCGTTTTTCCATAAACGAATCGGTCCCAATGCTCCAGTAACCAATATAGTATCTTGAGCATTAGCAGGAGGGACAACATTTTTGTAAGTATCATGAAATTCACTTTCTATTGAAGCAATGAATCTTGAACCCATTGCTATAGCTCCAGCACCCATAGATAGTGCAGCAGCTAGACCTTCGCCAGTAGCAAAACCTCCACATGCTATAACAGGTATATCCTGATATTTTTGCATGACTTGTTGTAATAAAACTAATGTACTTACTTTTTCATAGGATTGATGACCTCCGCCTTCACCCCCGGTCACTACTAAACCATCTACATTTGAAGCAATACATTTATCAGCAAGCCATAATGCGGGTGCTACATGAAAATGTTTAATATTTGAACCACTCTCTTTTAATTTCTGGAATGACTTTGATTGAGGTAATGTTTTTGAAGAACCTGCGCTTGTAATAACATAGACACACTGTTCTTTTAACTTTGGATTTGACATTATAAATTCAGGAATCTCTTTAACAAGCCCGGGAGCATGAGTCTCTCTTCGTGAAGTTCTAACATTAAAACCAAATGGTTTATCTGTATGCTCAATTACATGCATCATGTTTTCTTTCATTATTTTCACAGGATTTCTGTTCTTCACATAATCACTAAGCAAGGCGGAATGACTTAACACACCAAGCCCTCCCGCTTCAGAAATAGCAATTGTTAATTCAGTTGTATAAAAAGGACCCATAGGAGCTGCGACAATAGGATGTTTTATTCCTAACATTTTAGTTATGTTTGTTTCCAAAACCATATAAATCACTATTTAGTAAAATCTTAAATGTTTAATCTTATTTTTAATTAAAACTAATAATGAAAAATTATTAAATGTAAAGATTTTTCTTAAATATATTACGTACGTATTCTATAAGAAAGCCTTTGAATTAAGCGGGTTAATATAAGATGAAAAAAAACACAAATAGTTTAAATGTTGTGATTTATGGTACGGGAGCTATTGGTGCTACACTTGGTGGATGGTTAACTCAAAAATATGACCATGTTTTTCTATTATCACGTGGAGAGAATGCAAAAAGTATGAAATCTAATGGATTAATTCTTTATGAAAGAGTGAATAACAATCCTCAACCAATAAAAGTAAAAATAATTGAAAATTTAAATGAAATTTCGTCCATTGATGTTGTAGTTATAGTTGTAAAAAATTATAATCTGGAGGAAGTAGCTAAAGATATATCATTGAATTTAAATGATAAGCCTATTATTGTAGCTTTACAAAATGGTATAGAAAATCAAAAAATACTTCCAAAATATTTTACCAAAGTAATTTATGGAGTCCTTGTTCTATCAGCTTGGCAAGATGATCCGGGAGTTTTTGGTAATAGAGGGAAAGGCCAAATTTATCTTGGTACTCTTAATAACGAAAATCAAGAACTATTAGAAAGAGTATCTCAAATCTTTAACCTAGGTTTTCCAACCAAAATTACTGCTAGATTACAAGATGCAGCTCATTCTAAGTTGATATTTAACCTTATAAACTCTGTATTTACTCTTATTAAAGTAGAACTTCAGAATGATGATGAGATCTTTAAGCTTTGGAAAATTTATATCAACATTTTTTTAGAGGGAGTAAAAATTCTTCAAGTTGCTGGATTTAAAGAACATAAATTAAAGAATTTACTTGCGTGGAGGATTATGGAAGCCCTAGATAAATTTGATAAAGAAACTATTATTAAGAATTTTAAAGATGATCTAAAATTCTATTATCTAAACAGCATGGCCCAAGATATGATTATACGACAAAAAAATACATCTGAACTCGAATCTTTAAATGGCTATTTGTTAGAATTAGCGGATTTACATAGGTTAGAAGTACCCTATAATAGAATTATTTATAACCTTTGCAAAGAGCATTTTAATAAAATTCCTTATCGTCCAATACAAGTGGATGTTGTATGGAAAAAAATAAATGAAAATATAAAGCAAGAATAAATTTGATTTTAGAAGTTCATATTAAAAGAGGCATATTTTATTTTGCTTTTGGTTTGAAAATTATTGCTGGTTTGGTTCGCTCAGAGTAAGTAAAATTATCTGCTTCTTTAATTTCACCATATTTTGCTCTGAGTTCTTCGAAATTACCCGCAAAGAGAGCCCTAGGTCGGCAAGTCTGGACGCATACTGGTATTTTATTTTCCAAGTGCCTATCTAAACAAAAAGTGCACTTTCGCATCTTGGCTCCTTTTTCGGGTCCAAATTGCGGTGCATCGTAAGGACATGCCTTTAAGCATTTAGAATTACATTCCTCATTACCTATGCATTTATTGCTATCCACAATTACTATTCCATCTTCTTCTCTTTTTTTTATAGCTTTGACAGGACAAACAGGGATACAGACGGGGTCTTCGCAATGATAACAAGGTCTTACTAAATAACTTACGAAGACATTTGGAGTCTTTCCTTTCTCGTTGTAAAGTATCTTCATCCAAAATTCTGGTCCTGCTGAAATGTCATTCCAATCTTTGCAGGCTACAATACATGCAGCACATCCTGTACAGCGAGTTTGATCAAAATAAAAACCAATCTGCATTTTATATCACCTCCCGTTTATCTTTACTTACTTGAACAAGACATGTTTTTAAACAACAAGCTCCGTCAGGCGCGTAAGCATTCTTAGTTAAAGTATTGGCACAGCCACCTCTATCAATACCTTCCTCATCAGGATTATACCAAGCACCTTCATGGATGATTATAACTCCAGGAATAATACGTTCCGTAACCCATGCCTCAATTGATAAAACCCCTCTATCATTATAAACATATATTAAATCTCCTGTTTTAATACCCCTAGGCTCAGCATCGGCGGAATTGATCCAACACCTATGAGGATCAACCTCTCTAAGCCATTCAACGAGGTATAACTCGGAATGAACTCTACTCTTAGGATGCGGAGAAAGCATTTGTAATGGATATTTCTCAATTAATGTATCAAATCTATCTTCCCAAGTACTTAAATATTTAGGAATTGGAGGTAAATTGGGATCATTCATATCAGCTACTCGTTGAGAAAAGATTTCAATCTTTCCTGAAGGCGTTTTGAAAGGATTGTTTTCAGGGTCTTCTATTTGTTTTTTAAACGCTACATAAGGTTCCTCTAATTTTACTCTCCAAATTCCATCTTCTTTATATTTGTCGTAATCGACGACATATTCTTTAATATCTTTTGTATTTCTCCAAAACCTTTTTAATTGCCTTGTCTCATCGTAATGTTTAAAATCTTCAATCCCTAACCTTTTTGCGAGTTCTTCGGCAATGGTTATATCATGCTTACACTCTCCTAACGGTTCAATAGCTTTATTCATGTATCCAAAATATGGTCCAGATGGCCAAGGTCGAGTCAAATCTGATCTTTCTGCCATGCTAGTTGTTGGTAATATAATGTCTGCATACCTGGCTGTTGGTGTCATGAATTTTTCAACACTAACCATATATTCAAGCTTTTTTAATGCTTCTGCATTGCGATTAGCATTACCTAACTGATTTAAAAAATCATTTCCGCAAAACCATCCAAATTTGATGGTGTATGGATAACCACCTTCCTTACCTTCTAAAATCTGATCAAACATTTTATTAGTATGAACCCTTGTACGTAAACGATGTTTTAAGTTCACAGATCCTCTCACTGAAATTCTATCAGGATGGTTTTCTTCAACTGGATTCCTACTTGGAGGTAAAATAAATGGCCCAAAAAACATGTGAGCTATTGGAATACCCATTAATCCTCCACAAGCAGCTCCACCTTTTCGTCCAACATTTCCAGTCATTGCAGATAATGTCATAGCACCTCTATTATATTGTCCACCCATTGCACTACGTGCTGGTCCTTGACAATCCATCAACGCTGCTGGCTTAGTGGTTGCATATTCACGGGCTAGTTCTCTGATCGTTTCTGCTGGTACGTTGCAGATTTTTTCTGCCCATTCGGGTGTTTTTTCAACCCCATCTTCCTGTCCCATTACATATGCTTTAAATTGATCAAATCCAACCGTATACTTATCCAAGAACGATTGGTCCTGAAGATTTTCTGATATCATTACATTAGCCATGGCAACCATCATTGCCACATCAGTACCTGGTATAATAGGAATCCATTTATCAGCTACAACAACATCTGTATCTGTGTATTTTGGATTAATGCTTATAACTTTAGCACCTTTTTCGTGTGCTTTTATAAGATAATATAAGGCATCTGTTCCTGAATTCATTCTCGCTGGATTCCAGCCCCATAATATTATTAATTTTGAATTTAACATGTCTTCTCGGCTATGACCCACAAAAGGAGATGCATATTGAGTCATTGTTGCCCAAACTGCACCCTCAGAGGATACATTTCCATGGTGCGTGGAGAAACCACCAAAATGGGTAAATAATCTAATCATTGCTAGTATAGGATGATGATATGCGGCTATGTAACCACCACCCATAGGAAGAAATATTGCCTCGTTACCATATTTTTCTTTTGTATATTTGAGTTTTTCCGCTATCTCATCCAATGCTTCGTCCCATGAAATACGTTTAAACTTACCATCTCCTTTTGGTCCTACTCTTTTCAGTGGATATTTAAGCCTTTCTGGATGGTAAATTTCTTTTCGAAGAGCACGACATTTTAAGCAGGTTCTAAGTTGGTTTTCTTCATCAACTAAATCGTCCCCCTCAACACGGATAATTTTACCATTCTTCACATGAAACTTAATAGGACAACGTCCACCACAATCGAATGCTGATATAGTCCTTACAATCTTAACATCATCAACTTTCTGTTGTTCACTTTGATTTTCCATTAAATCATCTCATATATAATTAATGTAATTGTAATATTTTTAGATGTTTTAGTTATTAAATTTTTATAATTATATGTAAGTTTACACCTGTAATTTCTATTAATATTTTAAATGAGATAACATGTATTATATCTCATCTACAAGAGAGAAGTGAGAAGAAAATCATCAACTATATGAGTGTAAAATGCTTATAATCCATTATCTCCTCTATATTCTCTCTATAGAATAGATAAAATAGTGATCAAACATTTATTAGCAAATTTCATAAAAATTATTTAAACACTGTATATTTTTTCTAGTTAAAATTTATCTTAAAATAAAAAAGAGTGAGTGAATTCAAAATAGAAATAAAAACAAATGAGATTAATATAATTAGAACAGGTTGTTGCCATGATTGTGGCGGACGTTGTGTTCTAAAAGCACATGTTAAAGATGGTAAAATCATAAGAATTGAAACGGATAATGATGAGGAACCACAATTACGAGCATGTGTTAGAGGAAGAGCCTACAGGCAAAGAGTTTATTCCCCAGAGAGGCTAAGATATCCTCTACGCCGTGTTGGTAAACGAGGTGAAGGTAAATTTGAACGGATTTCATGGAATGAAGCGCTTGATATAGTTGCATCTAAACTTTTGGAAATTAAAGAAAAATATGGTAATTCTGCTATATTATTGGTTCCTGGTGGTGGAAACCAGGGGATGATCCATGGAAT
>JBHLNY010000327.1:0-3618 GCA_048941065.1 Promethearchaeota archaeon | reverse complement strand
GGTCCAGTGATTATAACATCATTACAGGAAATATCGCAAATAATGATTTTTGGGGGATTCATATATCAGAGAGTAGCTATAACACTTTTTCAGAAAACACCGCAAACAACAACAATCATATGGGGATAGATATCATAAATTGTGATAATAATACATTTTCGGGAAATAATGTAAAAAATAACGCCAAATGGGGTATATCTTTGAGGGGAAGTCATAATAGATTTTCCGGGAATAACATAAGTTTCAATGGCGGTGTTGCAATTGAGTTATCCTATGGTATTAATAACAAATTCTCGGGAAATATAATAAATAAAGGTGGATTATTGATAAGTCAAGATCTTGAAACATCAGCTTCCCATGATATTGATACTACAAATTTAGTGAATGGTAATCCCTTGTATTATCATGCCAATAAAATAAACTTGGTACCTAATAATTTTTCGAATGCTGGACAAATTATCTTAGTCAATTGCAATGATTCATTAATATCAAACGTAAATATTTCTCACTGTTATCAAGGAATTTCTTTAAGATATTGTAATAATAACACTGTTTCGGGAAACAACGTATTTAACAATAGTCGCTATGGGATATATCTCTTTGAAAGTAATGATAACATCATTTCGGGAAACATGATACGGTACAATTATTGGTCTGGAATATATTTAGCTTGGAGTAATAATAACACTCTTTCAGGAAACATCGCCTTTAACAACAGTAATTATGGAATATTTGCGGTTTTAAGTTATTATAACATCGTTTCGGAAAACATCGCAAATAATAATGGGAGAGGGGGCATAGAAGTATTTGGAAATTATAACACCGTTTTGGAAAATACCGCAAATAATGGTGGTAGGTATGGAATATATATGGAGGGAAGTTATAATATAATTTCGGGAAACACAGTATGTAACAATAATTTTTCTGGTGTAAATTTAGTTTGGAGTTATTATACTACCGTTTCGGGAAATACTGCATTAAACAACAGTTATTATGGGATAGTTGCTGCTGAGAGTAATTATAACAAGATTCTGGGAAACATTGTAAATGATAATATTATATTTGGGATTTATTTATATAAAAGTAATTTTAATCTCGTTTCTGGAAACACATTAATAGGAAATGGTAAATGCATCGCAGAAGAAAATTGCCTTGGAAATCAATTTAGGGATAATGGTGCTTGTACTTATAAAAGTAAAGATGAAAATTTCATATTGATTATTTTAATTTTGAGTATTTACGGAGGGGCAGTTGTAAGTGTAGCAACCCTACTTATAATAAGACGCAAAAGTACCATTTCAATAAAAACAACTTAATATTAATGACTAATGATTTGTTGTTTTTATTTGATACTTTAAAATTTTAAAAAAATTGATTTAATTTATTTTATTAAATTAATCCCAAATTCTTTGCATTTTGGAAGGTCTTCTTCGGTTATCGGTCCTTTCATGCCCTCAACCTTTATGGATAACCCGGAAGCTACTTTGTTTAAATCCGGCATCTTTTCACTGATTTGTTTCTCCATCTTTTTAACTGCTTTCTCAAAATCCTTTGATAAATATGTATCAAATACAGCAAAAGAGTTTACCTTTAAGGGAGCTTCTGAAAGATTATTGACAAATTTCTTAACCGATTTGATATGACTTCCCATATGGTTTGGAGATCCAATTAAAATCATGTCGTAGGAATCTTCCTTGTTTAGGTCAACATCTTTGACATTATTTATTGCTATTTCATTACCTTCAACAGAATTGATTCCTTCGGCAATTAATTCAGCTACCTTTTTAGTATTTCCATATTTTGTATCATAAACAATTAGAATTTTCATTTTAAACCACTTTTTTTAATAATTATAGATCTTATGATATATATATGAATATCCACAACAACTTTTAATTTTTATACTAGTTTAAAAACTGATTTTAACTTGATTAATGCACTTTACAATGTTTTTTTTTCTATTCTAATTCTGTCAATCCATAACCGGATTCGATTAATTCTCTTAGTCTGTTAATAAAACGAGTAGCAGGGGCACCATCTACCACATCGTGATTAAATAAGACAGTAACTGTTAAATATTCTCTAATTTCAATTTTGTCATTAATAACTCCCGGTTTTTTTGTAATTCCTCCCACCGCAAAAGCTAATGGATGAGAAGTAGTCGGAATTGGCCATCCATAGAGCTTTCCGAACATTCCAACCGCGGTTACTATAATTGTACCCATTAATTTCTTAACTCTTAAGGGATTTTTCAATAACCTTTTTATTAAAAATCTTCTTATTGATTTCGGAAGACTCGTATAAAATTTAACCCATCTTTTAATTGAATGCTCTCCAAGTACAGTAGCTCCATTGATTTCCTCTGACTGTGCTGCTCTAATTTCTTCATGAATTTCTTTGACACTTTTTATGTTTGATTTTCTTATAACTACCGGCATTACTACTTTCACTCCTTTAGCTACCCTTTCAACAGGAACCGAGATATCTACATCCTCAAAAGATATAATCTTACGTTTACCCTTCATCAATGAATGAACTTCTTTAAATTCGCTCGCTGCCTTTCCTATGCACTTCAATAGCCAAGCAGTAAATGAAATCTTTATAGCAGTCTCTTTTTCATAATTATCAATGATTTGCCGCCCATCGGTAACATCAATTTCAATTAGTCCCTTTACATAATGTTTATTATCTCCCACTGCAAGAAAATCAAGTGTAGGAATTCTGTCTTTAGGAAATTTAGATATCTTATATGAACCGATATTTTCTTCTTTGTTGGTCATATTGGCACATTTATCGTCTAATTGCTATTCAAGAAAATTAATTTGTATTTTAATTAAAGTTGTAATAAAAAAAAGAATTTCGATGGATATCCTTTTTATTAGTAATTTTTTAGGATAGTATTAATTACTTCCCTTTTTCAGTGAAAATCGATAAATATTTTTTTTTCATTTTTTTTAAATGCAAATATTACACCTATCTTTAAAATAATGATTTTATTAGTTTTATAATTAAATTTAATTTTATACTTACCTGGAAGAAAATAATGATGAAAGCATTATTATTAAATGGAAGTTTAAAGAAAGATTCTGATTTTGATATGATATATTCCTCGATAATAGAAGAACTAAAAAGAAATGATTTTGAGGTAGATTCAATCTTATTGAGAGATCTTAAAGTTGCTGCTTGTCAAGGTGATTTTGAGTGCTGGTTAAAAACACCAGGAGAATGTAAAATAGAGGATGATGGTCGAGATGTTGCTAAAAAAATGGTTCAGAGCAATCTGGTCGTTCATTTTACACCGATTACATTTGGAGGATATTCCTCTGAGTTGAAAAAAGTAATGGATAGGTTTATTCCAAATATATTACCGTTCTTTACAAAAAGAAATGAGGAAACTCATCATAAGTATCGCTATGAGAAAAGAAGCTCAATTATTGCCGTTGGTGTTTTAGATAAACCAAATGAGGAAAAAGAATCTATATTTAAAGAATTAGTATATCGTAATTCGCTGAACATGGGCGCACCTGTTCACGAATCTATAATTTATACTAAAAACCTAAATAAAAATGATTTTATTAATGAATTTGCCAATATAATAAAAAAAGTGGAGGAGTCAAC
>JBHLNY010000326.1:0-3620 GCA_048941065.1 Promethearchaeota archaeon | reverse complement strand
ATAAAGATATCAGCATCTTTATCGCAGAATGGATATGATATAGGAGCAGAGTCTAGAATAACATCACAAAAAATAGGCCCCCCTCTAACAGAAGGTGTATAGTCAACTGTGAGTGTAGCATAATAATTAGCAACCATGGCAACTCGAACTAATACACTTCCTAAAAATTTGATGCCTTGACCTCCTCTACCAGAAAATCTTATTTTAAATTTTTCATTCATGGAGAATATAAAATTATTTGAAACCTATTATTTTAATTTAGTTTATCATATTTTTAAAATATTATAATAAAGGAAAGATGAAATTAGATATTATATATATCTTTTTTAATTGATTAAAATTTTAATCTTCTATAAATATATAATAATCAAATAGGTATATAATAAAATGAAATTTATTGCATTTTTAGAAATTCACCCAGATAAGCTAGAATCTTTTATAGAAAAATTGTCGGGAGAAAATTTAACTGGAAATAATGTAAAAGTCTTATATCCTTTTCAAATACTAGCCGAAACTTATAAAGAAATCGCCGGTTTTATTATATTTGAATCTAAGAATCTATTAGGCAGATGGCTAGAAATTAAAAAATATTTATCAAAGTACGCTCAAGAAGGTGTAAACTTAAAACTTATACCAATCTGGGAAAATTCAAAACTTATAAAAGAGCTCAACAAATTCAGAGAAGCTAAACAAAAAGCAGAACAACAATGGGAAAGAGCTAAATACAAAAAAATTGATAACATAGGAACTACAAAGACTCTTGAAATTCTCCCACTTATAGATTGGCATTCAAATCGAGAGGATTTAAAGGTTGAACTTGGAGTATCGTATCTAATCAAAACTGATGAAAAATCAATTTTATTTGATGTTGGATTGAATTCCCTTCAATCTGATCCTTCACCACTATTAATTAATATGAAACAACTGGGAATCTCTTTAGAGGAGATTGATATCATTGTTATTTCTCATAATCATGGCGATCATGTGGGTGGAGGAAAATGGTCTGAAAACAAGACATTTTCTCTCACAGCTAATCAAATAGACCTTGGCAAAAAGAAGGTATATACTCCAGTTCCAATGATTTATCCTGGATTGACTCCTATTTGCTCAGAAGAACCTATGATCGTGGCAAAAGGAGTTGCAACTATAGGAACAATATCTAATTCTCTGTTTTTATTTGGTATTGAAAAAGAACAAGCATTAGCTATAAATGTTGAGGGAAAGGGCATAGTATTAATTGTTGGATGTGGACACCAAACATTATTCAAAATAATTGAACGTACAGAAACTTTATTTGATGAACCTATTTATGGTCTTTTAGGGGGGCTTCATTATCCAGTTAATGGTGGTCCAATCGAGATAATGGGATGGTTTCCTCATAAAACATTTGGAACTGGGAAACTTCCATGGCAACCGATAACAGTGGAAGAGCTGAAAGAAAATATTCAATTTTTAAAGAAGAGAAATCCTAAAATAATCGCCCTTTCTGCTCACGATAGCAGTGAGATAAGTTTAAAAGCTTTTCAAGATGCCTTTCCAAAATTAATTAGAGAAATAAATGTTGGAGAGAGGATAATCATTGGATAGATACAAATACATAAGAAAATACTTCCTTATTATCTAGATTTTCACAAATTTTTTTATAAATAGGTTTCAATTTCATACCTGTTTTTAAATTTTCTTGTGGTGAAATTTGTCCAATTGCCTTTATTCCATTTTCAAATTCAACAATTCCAAGTGCATAAGATGGCTTGTCTCGAAATTCCGCCGGAGGAGAATTTAAAATTGTAAAGGTAATTAGTTTGCATTCACCTGATGCTTCGATTAATGTAAATTTATTTGCCTTACAATTCAGACATCTAAGATGAGATTTATGCTGTAAAAATTCACATGTATCGCACTTTTTCCACCTAAGTTTTTCTTCATCATTCATTATTTTCTCACTCTTTTAAATTTAGTCCTTAACACAATTTTTAGATAAAAAGAATTAAAAATATTTCTAAAAAATTGCCTTCTAAAAATCAAAGAATATAAAAAAAATCAGCAAACTTTTACAATAATTGATATCAAATCTGTTGAAAACCATTAATATTTTAAATAATCCAAAAATAATATTAATTTAGTTATTAAATATGTTTTAAAGAAATCCCGTTTAAATTATCTAAAAAAAATTATGGTAAAAGGGATAATTCCTTTAAAAAGTGATTTCCAATGAGTAAAGATATACCTTTAAATATTCCTGGTATTCCATATGGGTTCAAAGAAACCTTCAAATGGATTGCAAAACATACAATTTATGATATTATTTATCCTATAACTCTCTTTTCCTTTCTGATACTTATTATTAATATAGTTAATGTTTACCTTATGCTAGCTTCTATTTGTATTTTGTCTATAACTATAGGACTTGTGTTTTATTTTTGGATCAGAACTAAATTGAACAAGATTGAAAGTATTGGCAAAAAGTATGAAAAAAAATGGTGGTATCATAGTTTTAATCAATTATCAGAGGATAACATTATATGTGACCTTGGATTTGTAGGGGATATAATGAAAATGAATGATTATACGCTAGAATTTGATACCGAAGTTAAGAGATTTTTCAATGGGGTAAAATTAATAGTTGGAAATTTAGAAGGTATCATAACTAATGCCAAAGGTCCAAATATTTTGCGTCATAAACATAAAGAAATAATTTTATCTGATTTATTAAAAATTTGTGATCCTTCCCCAAAATGGCTTATCTGCGTCAGTAATAATCATAGTGCTGATTTTGAGAAAACTGAATTTTCAAACTCTAATAAACTTATTAATGGAAAAGAAGAATTCTCTACTTTTGGAGATAACAACAATCAAAATTATATGTTTAATAATGAGATAAATATTGTGTCTGGTACTATGTGGACAAATTTTAAAAATGATTATGTAGCTCAGTTTAGAAATATTACAGAGTATTATCAACCTGAAAAGTTTAACATCTTATTCCCTCATTGGCATTATGAGAATGAATGTTATGTACGCAAAGATATTTACTTAAAAAGCCTATCTCTTATCCGCACAGGGATATATTATAAGATATATAAAATAATTCCTAGACGAATCCGACCAAAAGTACGTGAGATATATGATCAATTACAACAAATACCTCCTATAGAAAAGATTTCTGAGATCTTTCAAGTATTACCAAATAATCAAAATGTAGATTTACAAAAGATAGAGCAATCTCGTAGATTTCAGAAGTTAATTAAGGAAAGAAATCAACAAATGGGATTAAATAGATGGAGTTTAATATTTGGACATCATACTCATGTTCCACAACCAATAATAAAATATGGAAATAGTTTACTCGTATTTTCTGGTGGCAATTTTACCTCTTCAAAAGCAAGAAAAAACCATAGAAGTGGTCTAATATTAAGATGTCAAATTGGTAGATTGAACGATTCACTCGTTTTAGGAAGGATTGATTGGAGTTATACTATAAATGAAAGAGATAAGAAGAAAAAGGAGGTTACTGTTTATATTGATAAACATCAAAATAAATTAAAGAAATATGATTTCCGTCCAAGTAAATTTACCAAAAATTTAATTATTGTAACTGTTATATATTGTTTAATTGCCAT
>JBHLNY010000325.1:0-3621 GCA_048941065.1 Promethearchaeota archaeon | reverse complement strand
AATATGGCCAATGCTGGAGTCCCTACACCACCCTCTATAATATTATCTTTCATGTCAACCGCTATAAATTCTGCTTGTCTATAATTTTTTACTTCAACTTCATTTAACAAACCATATTTTTTTAAATAATGATTTAAAATAACATCATGGATGGATCCTTTACTTGGAACACCTATCGTTTTTCCCTTAAATTGAGAAAGAACTTTTTGCATATTATTATCTAATTGTATCATACTTTTGTATTCCCTTGGAGCTACCATTATTGTTCCTTCAACATGCCCTCCAGCAACACACTTAATGGAAACACCGTTATCAATACCAATAATTGCAGGAGGTAATCCCATGTAGCCAATATCTAATTCTTCATTCTTGAAAGCTTCAATCATAGCAGGTCCTGTCCCAAATAAAATCCAATGGATATCTTTTTTGAGATCATTTTTTAAATCGTCATTCTCCATCAAAATATAATTAGTATGATATACTGTTGATAGATGTCCAATAGCTAATTTCTCTTTTTTAATATTTGTCACTTAATTTTTTTTCTTATTCGCAATTATTACAATAATATTTAAGTTTTATAACCAAAATAATTAATTGCTTATATTTCTATTATTTTAATTGATTAATTGGAAACTCAGAATTATAATTTCATAAGAATTTACATGATAAATATTAAAGTTTCTTTTTTATCATTGTTAGCAGATGTTATAGGAAAGACTGAAATACCATTAGTGATTGATGCAAATTCGACTATCAAAGATGTATTGAGTACACTTACTTTAAAATTTGGTTCCGATTTTGAAAAGGTTATTTTGAGTACTCCAGATAATTTAAGTAAATACGTTATTTTAGGATTAAATGGAAAAGATATCCGGACTTTTAATAATTTAAATACAATTCTCAAAGAGGGAGATGAAATATCTTTTTTACCTGCCATTGCAGGTGGATAAATATTTACTTAATCCTCTAAGAACCTACTATTAATCTCATCTGGGAGTTTATGGTATTAATATTTAAAGTTTCTTTAATTTTAAAAGCCAGTGATTTTTATCCGATCTTATTTCTTTTATTTCTACTAATTCTGCTAAACTTTGACGTTTACAATTTTCCGGAATGTTTTTAATAGCTGGAGGGAAATCTAAAGTAACTTCTAAAACATCACCACTATTAAGTTCTTCAAGAGCTAACTTAGTGTATACAAAAGTCATAGGGCAAACTTTACCTCTTATGTCTAAATGCTTTAAAATTTGTTCTTTAGATTTTTCTAGTTTCTCTATTGACAAAACCTATCATCCTCATATTGCATAATTTCAACTAAATCTTGAGCCTCACTGCCACATGCTATGCATTTATCATCTTGATAAATCTCTACGAAATTAAAGGTGTTTCGTAAAAGATCAATATAAAGAATTTTATTAGTTATTAAGTCTCCAATACTTAAAATATATTTCAACGCTTCATTTGCTTCTAAGCAGCCTAAAATTCCCGGAACGAATCCTATTACACCTGCCTCTGAGCATGACATTCCCGTAGGACTATCGGTTACATTACCGAAGACACATCGATAACACGCTGTTTTTTCTTCCGGGACAACAGTCATAATCTGACCATGAAATCTTAAAACTCCAGCTATTGTAAAAGGGATCTTTAAATAAACGCACACATCATTAATTAACATCTTTGTTGGAAAATTATCAGATCCTTCTATTACAAAATCTGAATCTTTAAGAATTTTCTTAGCATTATTAGCGGTGATTCTTTCATTAATTATTTCAACATTGCAATCAGGATTTAACAGATTTAATTTTTCAATAGCGCTCTCTGTTTTCTTCCTATTAAGATCTGGGGTGAAATGAAGAATTTGTCTATGGAGATTAGATGGTTCAACATTATCATTATCAATAATCTTTAAACTACCAATTCCAGCAGCAACTAAGTAATATGCCACAGGAGACCCTAGAGCTCCTAAGCCAATTAAAGAAATTTTTGAATTTAGTAATTTCTTTTGTCCAATCCCTCCAACTTCTTTTAGCACAATTTGGCGGGAATATCTTTTAATCTGCTCTTCAGTTAAATTCATTTTTTCCATATAGATGATACTACCTAACATAGAAATATTTTTAGTTTATATAAAATAAGATGCAAAAATTGCATTGAGTTCTATTATATAGTATAAGAGGGTATTATTTACGAATTAAAAGTCCAATTTTTCCTCCAATTTTTTGAATAGAATCACCTTCTAATCCTAATAAAATCTCCTCTTCAATTAAATCAATTATAGATCTAGCTATCATGGTCAATGGATATTCTTGAAGTTCTTTAATCTCAATTAATTCATCAACAGATAAAGTATCACCAGGTTTTATTCTTGTTATTATTATCTTCTTAACTTCATCAAAACTGCTTACTTTCTCAATTACAGCCCGGATTTCTCCTTTATATCTATCATTTTTAATTTCACTTAATGTTGTTGTTAATGATTTAACTTGTTGCTCAAGTAGAATAACACGCTTTTCTAAATCGGCTTTAGAGATTTCTCTTATAGCCTTTTTTTCAACCATGAATTTGTTTACTATTTGTTCAAGCTTTTCTTTTGGGATATTAGCTGCTTTTATTTGTTTTATCTTTTCTATTTTAGTACTACTTTTTTTTAAGTGAATATTACATTCTTTTGCTAGTTTTTCCAAGTAATTTACTGTTAGATCCATTAAATCAGCCATATATAATTTCAACTAAAGTAATTATTAAGTAGATTTAAAACCTTTTGAGAGATTTATTATAAACTATTTCTTGAAATTAAATAAATTCTTTTCTTTTAAAAATAACTTTAAATACTTGTTAATATTGCCATACTAAATATTGTATAGGGGATAGATATGGAATTTGGTTATACTGGGAATATCCTTAGGGTTGATTTATCTAAAGAAAATGTTTCTATTGAAAAACCCGATGACATTTTTTATCGAAGATATTTAGGGGGAGAAGGTTTAGTCGCTTACTTCCTCCTGAAAGAACAAAAAAAAGGAATAGATCCTCTTAGCCAAGAAAATAAATTAATTTTCGCTACAGGTCCATTAACAGGTTGTGCAATTACAGGAAGCGGTAGAAATTGCGTTGGAGCGAAGTCTCCTTTGACAGGAGGGTTTGGAGAAGCAGATGTTGGTGGATATTGGGGTGCTGAATTAAAGCATGCTGGTTTTGATGCCATTATTCTTGATGGAAAAGCAAAATCACCTATTTATCTTTGGATTCATGATAGAAAAGTAGAAATAAAGGATGCTAGTCATATTTGGGGTAAAAATACAGGAGATACACAAAATATCATAAAACAAGAGCTAGATGATAAATTTATCCGAATAGCTAAAATTGGCTATGGGGGTGAAAAACTAGTTAGATATGCTTGCATTATGAACGATCTTAGAAATGCTGCTGGACGAACAGGGATGGGTGCTGTTATGGGATCAAAAAATCTTAAAGCTATTGCTGTTAGAGGTCATAATAAACCTAAGATGGCAAATAAGGAAAAGATTCGAGAAATATTAAAAGAAAATACTTCAAATATGAAGAATTTAGCAGCAGTTTTTACTTTTGGTACAGGAGGGGAAATAATGGAATATTTTG
>JBHLNY010000324.1:0-3630 GCA_048941065.1 Promethearchaeota archaeon | reverse complement strand
TCTACTGAAATGTTTTTCAAGTTATGAACTCTTGCACCTTGAACAATGATTTTATTGACTTCAGTCATTTTCTTCCACCACCCCCTTCTCATGAGTCTCCAATGATAAATCCAGTGATTCTAAATAGTCCTTTACCCAATTAATTTCAGCTTTATGAAAATATCTTGGACGGGTAGAAAGAGATATCGCATGGTCAGGACATTGATGCTTTATTAGGTAATCTTCTAACTCCCTATAACATTGGATAGCCTCTTTTAATTTCTTTACATAGCTGGAAAATCCTTCTACAATTTCTTGTTCTGTAAGTAAATTGAGATTAGAAATAGCTATGTCCATCCGCCAATTTAAATGCTCTGGATTTGAGATGATAAACTTCAAAGTTGTTTTAAGCTGAGTCAAACCCTTTTCAGTTATTGAATATACTTTTTGAACGAGATTTTTTTCCGATAATACCATTTTGCTTGTTAAAAGTTCCTTCTTTTCCAATTTTCTGAGAATTTTATATATAGATGAGAGAGAAAGTTCCGTCCATTCACGCATGGAACGTTGCTTGATTTCTTGATTTATCTCATAAGCATACATGTCTCTTTCACTAAGCAATCCCATCAGAGCAGATTCTTTGTTAGATAAAATTCCTATTGTACTCATACAATATTGTAATGATGCACTATAAATAAATATTATTAGAGACTTCTCAAATTAAGATTTAGTAAATAGTATTGATTGGAATATTTTCTAAAAATAGAAAAAAAAAGAAAAAAAGATTAGAAATGGAATGAAACAATCACCTTCTTCCAACCTTCTTCCTAATATAGAGGGTAATTTAAAAAATGAGAATTCATGACATATAGCAATTTATTATTATTTATGAAACATTATTGGAATGAGCATAGTAGTAAGAAGAAGTATAATTAAATATTTGCATTTTTTTTGGAAAATCACAGGATCATCGGATTCCATTCATTCGGTAGGGCGCATGTAATTGCATCATGGATAACAAGTTATCTTTAAATCAATTAATTGTTTAATTATTGAATGAAGACAATATATACTACTGTTCGACTTGGAAAATGGAAAAAGCTTAGAATAACATCCTGGAACGATTTATTGAAAGAAGTATTCAATCAAAGGAAATATAGAGAAGATCGATTTAGAACGATCATATCTTAGGCAAATAACCAATGGTCAATTAATATTACCAATACTACGAATTGTAAGATAAAATGAATTATTCTTAATATGATTTTTTTTCTTTTCCAGCTTATATTAGGTAAGATATTACTTAATTTAGGGAATAATTCCCCTGTAAAACATAATATAATCATTATATAAACTGCAATCCATTCAAGGCTCCATAATGTTTCGCATTCTTGAAAATCTATGATCCCATGTAAGATACCGCAGATTACTGCAAAATATGATGAAGAACAATGTATCTTTAAGATAATTTTTTTTTTAATATTATGATTAGTACACCATTTTGCGAACTTTTTCTTAGTCATTAACCATAGGATGTATCCTGTAAAAACGCTTACAAGGAATAATACAATAGAAGATATAGCGAATAGTCTCAAATGTTGTGTATCATGTTGGAGAATCAAATCTTTCCTGTTCACCACTTTTTAGTTTTAAATCAATAACAATTAATGAACTTTGTTCACATAAAAAGTTTATGAACTTTGTTCACTATATGAAATTGATGATAAAAAAAAAAAAGAAAATTTTTAGAAATAAAGACGAAAAAATAAAACTAATTTTCCAAACTTTTATAGATCTCGTTAATAAATACGGATATAACAAGGTCAGTACGAGACATATTGCTAAAAAAGCTCAAATAAGCGTTGGAACAATATATCGTTATTTTCCTAAAGGAATGCCCTCAATAGCAAGTGGATTCTATAATTTCACATTAGATAAAATCTTGGATCTCAATCAGTTTGCTATAATTAACGAAGATAATCTCATTAAACTGTTCCAAATATTTATAAGAAACCATCTAAATTCTCACAGAGAAAATCTTGAACTTTATAAAGCGTTTAATCAAGCTATGATGTCAAATAAAGAACTTTTTAGCAATCAAGAGAAGATGATTAGAGAAATGATAGAAGAATCAATTAATAAATTACAGCAATTAGACTTTTTTAAAAAGATCCCTCAAGAAAAAATATTAAAGAAAACGATGCTCATTTTTTCCTTTCTTGAAGCAATAATACATCGACACCTGTTTGTCATGCCATTATTTGAAACGGACGATGAATTGATTGAACTTTTAACAAGATTGGTCATATTCATTATTCAGGAGTAAGAACGAAAAATAAAAGAAAACATTTACCTTTTTTTATATAGTGTTTTGACTTCTCGACCTCTATTATTATATTCATGTATGAGTTTTTCTCCATATTACGGACAAGATACCGAAATAATATCTTTTACTTTTATAAATAACTTTAAAACCTTAACATTTTTATCGGAGAACTTTGCATTTATTTTGGAAATTCAAAAAGGTTGTGAATTTGAAGAATGAATTGACAAATTTTTTCTAGATCTTATATTTTTATAGAATTTAAAAGATTAATGGTCTGACATCCTTTATAAAGGAATGATTTGATAATATAGTAATGAAAGTATAATAAAATATTAAAGAAATCCACCATATTTGATCTTATAAAAAAATAATAGCGAAAAATTAATGGAAAAAGTAAAAGCGGGTTCAAGGAGTCCTTTACCTATAGCTCCAGTAGTGCTAGTTGGAGCTAATGTAAATGGGAAACCAAATTATATGACAATAGGATATGTAGGTGGAGTAAATACTAACCCCGCGATAATCATGATAAGCTCGGCACACCATCATACAACAAAAGGTATTCTTGAGAATGGAACTTTCAGCATAAATATTCCTTCTTCTGATCAGGTTATCGAAACTGATTATTGTGGTTTGGTTTCAGGAAGAACTATTGATAAATCGGAGATATTTACAACATTCTATGGGGAATTGGAAACAGCACCAATGATAAAGGAATGTCCTATTACGTGTGAATGCAAATATTTAGAAAAAGTAAAATTATCAATGAGTATACATACCATATATTTAGGTAAAGTTCATCAAATGTATACTAATGAAGATGTAATCGTGAATAAAAAAATCGATATTACAAAAGTTAATCCAATGGTTCTTTCAGGTGGTGAAGGTGGTGAATATAAGACCATAGGCGAAAACGAAAGCTTAGGAAAAAGCTTTAAAATAGGTTGGACTTATAAAGGGGCTAAAATACGTAGAGGACCAAAATTATTTATAAGAGAACCAAAATTATTTATAAGAGGACCACAATACATAAAGAAAGAAGAATTCCGAGTTATAGGTATCGAAGATATTGGAAAAGAAGAAAATCGTAATTATCCACAAATGTGGGCAAAATATGGAGAAATTATTACAAGAGTTCCTTTTACAGACAATATTCATCCATTTGGAATACGTATGAATACAAAGGAGCTGTCTGAAAAGGGAGAAGACCGTTATATTGTAGGTAGTGAAATATTTAAAGTTAGAGACATACCAGAAGGAGCAGTCCTTGTGACAATTCCCGCTCAGAAATATGCTGTTTTTACACATATTGGAAATGATGCTAATCT
>JBHLNY010000323.1:0-3630 GCA_048941065.1 Promethearchaeota archaeon | reverse complement strand
GAGATGAAACTCCTTTCTGAGCTTTCCAACCCATTTGAGTTCCCTCTCCCATTTCTCTTTGTCCATATTTCAAAATATTGCTAAGATCTCGTACCCACCAATAAAATCTTAGCCACTTTTTATTTGGATTATCTTTAGAATAAATAACAGCTAAAGCTTTCCATTCTCCCATCAACCATTTTACAGTTATACCACTCACGGGCATATAAAAATTTATTGGAAAATTTGCATGAAAACGTAAATCGAGATCTGATGGTGATATATTGAAAATAGGTTGATTATATCCTTCCAGGATAACTATTTCTCCACAATGTTGACATTCATAATGAGATTTCATTTTTTCCATTTTTTTCTGACATTTTGGACAAGTTTTATTTTCAATTATTCTATATTTAATAATTTCTAATTGTTTATCCTTTTCTAATTCCTCTTCTGTCTTTGCTTGTCGTTTTCCGTATTTTCCTGTCCAATTCCATAAATCATCAAAAGATTCTTCAATCTTTTCTAATGATATAATAATATTATTAAGAACATCCTTATCATAAACTTTAAACATTCCAGCATGTTGATAATTTTTCCACCATGATAATCTAATATATTTCTCCTCCTTCAAATAAGCACTATGACAGAGCAATACAGCAAATGAACGATTTTCTGTTTTTTTTAATATAATCCCTTGCTCACATATCTCATATCTTCGATCTAAACTTAAATTTTTATGAAAATATTCTCCATCTTGAAATTCACCCTTTTCAATTTTTTTTTCCGCATCTAATTCAACTTTCATGTCTTTTTCTTTAATAATTTTTTTGCATTGAGCACATTGATAAATACCTACAACTAACAGTTCCATTTCTATATTACAAGAAGGACATTTCAAATTTAATCATCACTACTCATAATAACAAATCTTTCATAATCTAAATTTAATAATTTTAATTCTTTCTTAGTAAATTTTGTAATTTCATCATTTATAACTACTAAATCTTTTCTTAGTTTTATTAAGGATTCTTGAATGTTATTTAGGATCCCATCCTCATTAAAAGACACTTTTTCTAAAAAATCAAGGTAATTAGATTTTTTGCCTTTTCCAGAATAGTATTTCTTAATATCCATTAATTTTTTATCAATTTCCTCTATTTTGTATCGATGATTTAATAAAGTTTCTAATTTTGAACTCCACTCTTTAAAGAGAGCATTATCTTTATCAATCTTATCAAACTCGAATTTATCAGAAAGTTCTACATTTTGTTCTTTAAGAAATTTTAATGTATCTTTACTTTCTTCTATTGCTTTATTAATTTTTTTTATTACGGGTTTAGTATTTAAAATTGGTTCAAAAATACTAATAAATTCATTCAATTTTTCTTTTATTTCTTTGAACCTCTGATAAAAGCCATCAATAGTTATTTCAATTTTGATGCCTTGATAAATATTTCCACAGTTATCTAAAATATGATAAAGATCATTTGATAAAGTATAATCATGTTCTCCAATCTCAAATATAAAAGGGTGTATTGTGTTAGTTTTTTCACATCTTACCCCTTTTAATTTATTAAGAGCCAAATTAAAATTTCTCCTTTGAAGAGATTTAAATTTTTTATTAATCATTAAAAAGAGAGTATCATCTGGTACAGATATTGTATTTTCTTCTATTGTTATTGTTTCTTCTCCTAATTTTATAATGAAATCATCCTCTTTTTGTTCAAATTCTCTCATACTTCGAATATTTTTAAATAAACCTAAATCAATAGCAACTTCAATAAATTCATTGATCCAAAAATTTATGATATTGCTTTTAAATATCTCATCTAAAATTAAAATTCTCTCATAAGATTCAATTAGGTCTGGTTCGTCTAAATTTTTAAATAAATCGTATCTAATAACATAAAGAAATAGAATAATATATCTCATATCCTTGTCGTCTAAAATTTTATCAATTAAACCTTTATCATCTTCTAATGTTAATGCTTTATGTTCCATACCTAAAATCCACTAACTTATTTTATTATTGTAAATTCATTATCGTAAAAAAGAGTATGTTTCATAATTAAGCATTCCTAAAAAATTTTTCTAAATTCCTCCAAAATATTACCCTATAAGAGCAAAATTTTTTAGTTTTTATTTCTATTTGTTTAATAAGGAATTTAAATTTCAAGATTTTAGTATATACAATTTTTAGAGATTATCAAGATGGGAAGAAGAAAAAGAAAACAACCAACATATAAAAGAGTTAAAAAAGTACCAAAGATATTTACTTGTCCGGAGTGTGGTGAAAAGAGTGTTAAAGTCACTGATATTAAAAAAAAGGGTGCTTTTGCAACTGTAAAATGTGGAAATTGTGGACTTACTAAAGAAGTATTAGTTAATGCCATTTCCGAACCAGTGGATGCATTTGGAGACTTTATAGATGTGTATTATGCAGATCAAGAGCTCCTAAGATTAGAAAAAAGAATTGTGAGATTGAAAGAGGAGAATGAATGGGGTGAATTAGCATTATCTTATTCAATATTGTCAGATCTTTGTAGGGTGAAAGCAGCACTTTTATTGGAAGAAGATAATATTGAGATGGACATAGTTAATGATTGGAAAATAAAAGCTGAAAAATATAAAAAACTTGAGAAAGATGCATTATTGAAACTGGATACAGATGAATTAGAGCGAGGTGTTAAGACAGATGAAGAGTCTTTATTTGCCGAGAGTGATACAAAAATAAAAAAAGAACGAAAAATAGAAGATATATTTGATGATCCAGGATTTTTGGAATTTTGAGTTTTAAATCTAAAAATTTAAAATTTTCGTCTTAATTTTAGCTGGAATGTGTTTCCAAATTGGTAGTTTTAATAAATAATTAAAGAATTGTTTTCGATTTAACTTTTTTTTTAAAATTAAATAACTCCAATTGTGAAATGCTAATCGATTAAACAGTTTCATTAAGTTTATCCCAATTGGATTATATTTTGACGTTACAAAACGTGCAATATAAGCTCCTAGTCTTTTAGTTTGGGGAATAGATTCAGGATAAACTGATTCAAATAACGGTCTATTAAAGATTTCATATATAGCAATTATTGGGAGGAGTTTATCCAGATAATCATTAACAATTTTTGCATAATCTTTATCATCTATAGAGATTGATGAAATTTCAGTTAATTGTTTTAATGCAAAATTGAAGTGTCTTTCTCTAAAGTACACCCACATTTTTGTCATATAATCTTTTAGATCTTCTAATTCTTCTAAAACTTCCTTTTCGTCAAATAAAAAATCATACTTTTTTTCATAGTCTTCAATAAATGACAAAAAAATTGAACTTACTGAGTTTTGTTCTTTTTCTTCAGTGAATTCTTCTTTATCATTAATATAATTAATAATATGCATGAAGAGAGGAGTAGTAAACAATAATTCTCTAATTTTTTCTAATAATGTTTTATAATGTCCATATTTATCTATTATTGGGTATTTTTGTGAAAGTTTTTGCGTCATTTGAGCAAGTTCCTTCGTAAAATGTTTTGATTGTTCAAGTCGAAATTTTATCTTATCAATAGTTTCTAACTCATTTATAAGATCACTTCTTTTTTTTTTAAAAAAGTTAATTTTTCTTTTCAGTAATTCATTAACTTTCATCAATTT
>JBHLNY010000052.1:0-15100 GCA_048941065.1 Promethearchaeota archaeon | reverse complement strand
AGGATTTCCGTGGCATCCCCATCGAGGTATTGAGACTATAACCTATATGATTCATGGTAAAGTTGAGCATGGAGACAATTTAGGAAACAGGGGCGTGATTGAAGCAGGGGATGTTCAATGGATGACTGCCGGTAGTGGTATAATTCATCAAGAAATGCCCAAAAAAGGTAATAAATCTCTACTTTGGGGACTTCAGTTATGGGCGAATCTTCCTGCTTCTCATAAAATGATGAATCCTCGTTATAGAGATATTAAAAAGGATGATATCCCTGAAATATCCCTCAATGATAACACTGTAAAAATTAAAATAATTAGTGGTGAGGTTAATGGTGCAAAAGGACCTGTTCAAGATATTATTACCGACCCTGAATATTTAGATATTATTATAAATCCTAACTCTGAGTTTTCCCATCCAGTAAAAAGAGGACACAATGTTTTTGCTTATATTATAGAAGGGAAAGGTTATTTTGATCGGGATCGAGATAAATTAATAGGTGTAGAAAACCTTGTCATTTATAAAGATGGTGATGAAGTAAATATCAGTACTGAGGATGAGAAAGTTCGATTTCTTCTAATCTCTGGAAAGCCAATTGAAGAGCCTGTGGCTTGGCGTGGACCAATTGTTATGAATACTGAAGAAGAATTAAGGATAGCTTTTAATGAATATCAAAATGGTACATTTATTAAACACAATTAATACTTTTTTTTAAACTTGTTTTTGTTATAGTTTTTTGAATTGAGTAAATTTAAAAATTTCCATTTTCACCAATTAAATAAACTTTTTATTGGGATAATAATGGAAGAAGAAATTTCCTCAGAATTAAGAGAAAAAATTCAGAAGAATGTTGAAAAAGTATTCGAGAAATTAATTGAAAAAGCGTCTAAAGGAGAATCACTCGAAGGATTAATTAAAAGCCTTATTGTAGAAAAAATCATGAATATCCTGGGTGCTTTAATGAAAAGAACGGTAGCGAAAAAAATGGTAAAAAGAGTAGTAAAAAAAGCAGTTGATAGATTTTGGGAGAAAAATAGAGAACGATTAATGAGTAAAATCTCAGAACTATAAATTAGTTGATTTTTTTTCTAGTCCTCTACAGAATCTTTATTCGCTTAAACTTAAAGTAAATTATATTTTCTAAGTTAAATTATCAAATATTATAGAAATTAATCATGTTTTTGAAAACTCTGGAGAAAAGAAAGTAATAATTAAAAAATAAATAAAAATTGGTGATAGGTAATTAAAAGGAACGAATTCAAGATATTTGATGCCCATATGCACACTTATGGAGTTTTTTTAAATCCTGGGGAGAGTATTTTAGCTTATATGGATCGATTCAATGTTGAAAAAGCAGTAATAACAACTATTAACAGAACAAAATTTCATAAAAACCAAAATGACCCACCTGCTAATGCAGATGATAGAGATGACATGACTAAATTTCTTGAAAATTTTAGAAGACGAATGCCAAAAGGGCAACTCTCACATGAAGATGTTATAGAAATCGCTAATAAAGCTCCAAATAGGATTTATAAATTCTTCTGGTTTAACCCAAAATTAGAACCTGGAGAAGAAGAAGCTAATTATAAAGTTTTAGAGAATCATTTCAGAAAAGGATTCTATGGAGTTAAAACTCATACTGCTTTCAATCTATTTAATTTTCCTAAGGATATCATAAAATTGGTATCATTTATGCAAGATTTTGATAAAAATTTGATATTTTTCATCCATTCACTTCCAAAAACGTCTCTAGTCCGTGGTATTTATCCAAAAGATATTGCAAAATTGGCAAAAAGATTCCCTGATTTGCGAATCATTGTAGGACATGCTGCTTTTTGTATGGAATTTGCTATGGAAGTAGGAGTTACATTAAAAAATTTTAAAAACGTCTTTTTTGAAACATCTTGTTCAGTATCTTTTGGTATTTATAACTTAATAAAAACGGTAGATCATAGGAGAATCCTTTATGGAAGTGATAGTCCTACTGCATCCACACTTCCAATTGAAATCGATAAAATTCTAACCTTACCAAAAATTTCTAGGGAACAAAAACAAGATATTTTGTATAATAATGTAAATAATTTAATTAATACTTAATAATATTGTTCAAAAAATCATTTTATTATTAATCAGTTAATCTTATTAACCAATTAATTTTAAAAGTTAAAATTTTAGATATTCTTTATCAAACCGTTTTTTATTTTCATTTTAATAACAAATTAATTAAAAAAGCTTAATCTAATTTTTTTTATAATTAAAATAAAAATTATAAAAGTTGATTGAGTGAATTTTTTTAGGAATAATAAAATCTGGGAAGAAGAAGAAAATTTAAATTGGGATGTAATAGAAATTTCTAAAGTAAACGACAAAATTATTAAAAAATTGATAAATAACCTAAAATTGGATAAATCAGATTTATCGGATAACTTTTTTATATCGTTTGAAAGTCTATTAAAGATTGGAAAAAGAGCAGAATATGCTTTGAATTCATATATTAAAGAAACGAAACAAATTCATAATTCAAAAATAGATATTTTTAACTTTATTTTAAATTGTATTAAGAATGAGACAATTGAAGATAATTTAGTCCCTAAATTATATCACCCTGATTTTATTATTCGAGCAAGAACAATATTTAGGATTGAAGAAGCAAATGATATAAAATATCTAAGATTTATATTACCATTATTAAATGATCCTGATGATTCAGTTCGCTGGGCTGCGACTAAATTTTTAGATTCGCATAATCTAATAAAAAATCCATTAGTATTTAAGGAGCTAAAAAATTTTATCAATAAAGAATCAAATCCCGTAATTAAACAAAGAGTAAAAGAAATCTTTAAAAAATCTGAAAATACTAATTCTAGGTTTCCTTAATTAAGGATAGAGTCAATAAGATCCAAATTTTTATTTTTTCATTTAAGTAAAAAAAAATTTTTGTGCCAAAAACTGATACAATTAATTTTCAAACTATATTTAAAAATATGTAATATATTAAGAATATACAAGAGTGTTATAAAAAAATAAATTCAAAAAATTGGACAAGAATTTTTACTAATAAATATTATTAAATCTTAGCATAGGTGAAATAATATCTCAAATTATGATTATACTTTTAAGATCCTTTTGTTAGGAGATGCTAGTGTTGGTAAAACTTCCTTCACTAAACGTTATTGCTATAATTTATTTAATCCCTCAGAGCGGCTTACTATCGGTGTAGATTTCCATGTTAAGACAATAGAATTACAAGGTAAAAAAATTAAACTCCAGATTTGGGATGTTGGAGGGGAGGAAAGGTTTCGTTTCCTTTTACCCACCTATTGTCTTGGTGCAAATGCCGCATTTCTCCTATATGATATTACGAGACCAACTACATTAAATAATATTTCGGAATGGATCACCATCGTAAGGCAAAAAGGTGGACCAATTCCTATTATGCTAGTTGGCTCAAAGATTGATTTATCAAGTGCTCAGCGTCAAGTTCCTAGAGACTATGGTATTCAAATTGCTGAGAAAAATAAAATGGCTAGTTTTGCAGAAATTTCAGCTAAAGAAAACGTTAATGTTGACAATGCGTTTAATGTTCTTACTGAACTAACCCTTGAACGAACATTTAACAGGTGATTAGATGGAAGATACCGAATTTTTAACTCTGAGCCAATTATTCGATTCTATTGGCATTATTGAAAAGGGTATAGAAAGGATTTACCACTACCTCTTATTGAATAAAAGAATTGAGGATTTAAAGCAGGTTTGTAATGAATTTAATCTATCTTTAAAAAGAGGTTATAAAATCTGTTCGGTATTGAATGATTTAGAGCTTGTTCAGACATACGATCGTCCTATGAAAGTACATCTCGCAACTCCAGTGTTAAATCTCTGGCAAAAATTAATTCATAAAAGAATTGAAGACCTTCAAAATCAATTTTCAGAAAAACAAAATAAATGCGAAACTTCTCTTGAAGAATTTATAAAAAGCTATAAACTTGAAGAACAGATTATTCAAGAACCTGTTGAATTTATTAATTACGATGTAAATAATTTTGATGAGACATACCACTCATTTTTAGCTCCAAAAGTTTGTAAAATCGCTATTGGTATTAGATATGATAATCCTTTAAAGGCTATAATTCAACAATTTCAAGCCAAAGGAATTCCTGATGATATTAAAGAAAAAATGGCCACAGGGATGAAAAAGATTAAAGAAAACCTTAATAAAATAGAAATACAAGTTATCTTTAATTCAGAAGTGGTAAAAGAATTATTAGAAAGTAAAGAATTTGGATTTCTATCAAAACACCTTGAAGAATTTAACTTAAGTTTTAAATCATTTAATATCCATGTTACAGATGAAGATTTTAGTAATTTTGGTTTAACAGATTATGAACTTATTCAACCTAGTTTTGATCCAACAAATATCTTAATTGGGTCCTATGTTTCTCGAAATAAAAACATTTATCAAATTTTTAGTGATAAATTTAAAGAAATATATGAAAAAGGAATCCCTATTAATCAATTCATAAAAAAAGAAAAAAAAATATCTCTTGATTTACTTACAGAAAGTCAATCTTTTGGATTATGTATCCTTTAAATGTTTTAAAAAAAATTACTTTTTAAATGAGAACCAAACTTTAAAATAAATTAAAGGAAAAAATAAAAACATATTATTTAACTTAACATTCTTGTTCTTTCTTTCTTTGCATCGCATTTCGAAATTTCTCAAGTTGTTTTCGAGGAGTAACCGTTTGTCTTTCATATTTTTTTAGTTTTGATTTGATCCCAAAAATATATTTTGAAATATCCTTTAACTTCTCTAAATCGTATCTCATCATCATTGTTATAGTCTCCATTTGAGGACTTCCCCCACCATGAACACCAGCTACTTGAGTTAGACCTGCTAAATCTGATACTACAAGCCCTTCAATACCTTTAAAACAACGGTATATATTTTCAGGTTTAACCCTTGGATTTCTCTTTAAATATTTCATCGCAAGATCACCTACTTCTTCAGAAAAGAATGATCCCTCAAAAGGTAAGGTTGCAATTAGACCCCCAGAAAGGTCTGCTAATATTTTAAATTCTTCGTAAATGTTTTCCCCGGCAAGTCTCCTTCCTGCATTTGTTAAAATTTCATCAGGTATTTGTGTGCCAGATGGAGATTTTTCAGAATGTTTCGCACTTGATTCTCCAGCAGCAAAGACGAGTTCTGCTATACCAATTATGTGGGATATTTTATCCCTAACATGAGTTGTTTTTTCAATACCATTATATTCTGCTACTAAGGCAGCAGCGCTAGCTATAACTTCTGACATAGCGGGTTTGCATCCTGTATATGTATGGCGATGATAATGTGCAAATAATAATGCTAAAAAACCAGCATATGGCGTTTGTCGAGGATCTCCATGACCATTTAAAAAAACCCTTTCCTTTGGCACAACAACATCGTCAAAAATAATAAAAGTTTCAGCATCTCCAACATTCATGCCCGGAGCATCAAGATGCTCAGCTTTCCTATAGTAAGCAGGTCTTGTAAGTAATTTAACTCCCTCCCAATCTCCCGGTAAAGCAAATGCTACAGCGTAATCTTTATCCTCAGGTCCCATATATCTGCAAGGAACAGCAATAAACTCATCGGCATAAGGAGTGTTTGTTATATTAATTTTACACCCCCGAACAACAATAGAACCATCTTCTCGTGTTTCAATAACTCGAAGATATTGATCTGGGTCTTCTTGTTCATGTGGTCTTTTTAAACGATCTCCTTTAGCATCAGTTTGAGCACAACTTGCAACTATATCATTTTCTTGGAAAAAAGTCATATACTTTTTAAATCTTTCATAATGATCGGTTCCTAAGGCTTGATCCATTTCATAAGTAATCACTGATAAAGCATTTAATGCATCAATGCCCATGCAGCGTTGTATACACCCACCAACTCGATGACACAGTAACCTCGTCATTTTCTGCTTTTTCAATAAATCATCTTCACTTTGATGAATATGACAAAATCTATTTATTTTCTTTCCTGTTAAATGGCTTGTTGCTGTACATAATTCCTCATATTCAGGATCATGTACATGATCAAAAGTTTCTTTGATAATATTCATTCCTCCTTGAATCCGTGGGTCGTCTCTTCCAACTCTTTCTTCACCGATGTATATGTTCGGCTTCATTTTTTTTAAATCTTCAACATACTGTTCAAATGTACGCATTTTAATCCACTCAATAAATTATTTTGTTAATACAATAAAATTAATTGAGAACCAATTATAAATTAAACGCCTTTACTAATAAAGTTTTAAATAGTTAATATCTAGAGTTAGAAACTTATAAAAGTCTCTACATTATTATGTTATATTTAATAACTTCACAAAACTTTAAGTTATAGATGAGAGAGCCTTTATTGCCTATAGCAATCGACCATGCTTTTCAGACTGGAGAATTAAGCAAAGAGAAAGCTTCAGCACTCTTGACCTCTCTCATTGAAAGTAGTAATGATGCTCAAATTAGATCGCAATCAATAGAGATATTAGATAAACTAGGATTAATAGATAGCGAAATCTTTAAAGTTCTTGAAAATTCTCTCGTATCGGATGAAAATGCTATAGTAAGAGCTTCAGCACTAAAACAAATTATTCTTAATTTTACTAATAAAAGTTTAGCTCTTTTAGAATGGGTTGTTGATCATGATAGATCTCCTATCGTATTAAAAGTATTATATGAAAATGTTGAGAATTCTAGAGATCATAGATTCAAAATACTGAAACAGAAGTTAGCTAACTGGAATATGCAATTTTCAGAAATGTTATGTATTGTACCTAAAGAAGTAAAATTTTTCCTAGATCTTGAAGCTTTATTTGCTCAAAATAAAAGAAATTACACAATTGATCCTAATAGTTATAAATATTTTCAACAACTAAGTGATACTAAAGATAGTGAGCCTTGGCTTTTAATTAGAAATAAACACGTTGAAATTCTAAATTTCAATTATTATAATTGGAATTTTGTTAAACAAAATCAAGATATTATCGATTCCTTTCTAAAACTGGGATTCTTAGATGTATATCTTGATTCTATTAATAAATATAAAGTTGATGGTAACCTCATTCAAGAGATACCTGAGTCAATTGGTAGATTCACTTATTTAAAGATATTAATTTTAAAAGGAAATAAAATAATTAAAATTCCAGAATCGATTGGAGAACTTACTTCTCTAAAAGAATTAAATTTAAGTCATAATAAGATTCAAACCATTCCGCTATCAATAAGATCACTTGAAAATCTTGAAAAATTAAACCTTAAACATAATAATATTCTGAAAATCCCAGATACATTAAACTCCTTTTTGAATTCTCTTAAATATTTTAAATATTAAATATAGACAAAAAAGACTTCTTCTGTTATTTTTAGAGAATTTTTTGCGATTAAATCTTTAGATAATTATTTAAATAACAAAAAATAAAGATATTATCAATAATATTCTAAATTTTATAAAATGGTGAAGGTAATGGAAGAAAAAAAGAAAATGATAAATGGTGGAGATGTTTTAATCAAATGTCTCTTAAAAGAAAATGTTAAATATATGTTTGGTGTTCCTGGGGGTCAGTTTTTAAACATGTATGATGCCGTATACAAATGGGGAAGAGAACAAGGTATTGATACTGTATTATTTAGACATGAAGCTGCTGCTGCACATGCTGCAGATGCATGGTCAAGGGTGACTAATACTCCCGGTATCTGTTTTGGAACAGTTGGTCCTGGAGCATTAAATTTAATTGCGGGAGTAGGTGCTGCCTGGGCAGATAATATACCTATAATTACAATAGTACCTCAAGTGATCTCTAAATATCAAGATTCTTTTACATTACAAGGAAATCTTGATCAGATCACCTTGTATAAACCTGTTACAAAATTTCAAAAAAGTGTTCGAAAAATTGAAGAAATTCCTGATGCTGTTCATAAAGCATTTAGAGAAGCTATGGGAGGTCGCCCCCAACCAATATTATTAGAATTTTTTGAAGATGCATTTTTAGAAGAAATTGAAGAAGATAAAATACAAATTATTGATTCAAAAAGCTATCGTAGTATTGATAAGCCATCTATAAACCATCAACTGATAAGAAGTGCATTAGATTTAATTTTGAATTCAAAAAAACCTGTAATTTTATCTGGAGGAGGTGTCTCGAGATCAGGAGCATGGAATGAATTAAGAGAATTTGCTGAATACTTACAAATTCCAGTTATTACGACAATTATGGGTATCGGTACTATTTCAAACCAATCAAGATGTTTAATGGGTGCTGCAATAGCTGGTCCTGGTCTAAGAATTGCACCTGAAGCAGATGTTATATTAGCGCTAGGATGCAAATTTTCATATACTTTAGGACATGGAGAAGAACCATTTTGGAAAGATACACAGAAATTGATACAAGTAGATATTGATCCATCAATAATTGGACGTGCAAAACCTATATCATTAGGAATAGTTGGAGATTGTAAACAATTCTTAATTCAAATACTTAATGAAGTTAAAAAATCTGAAAAAGTAGATAAAAGAGAATGGTTAGAGGAACTTGTTCAAACGCGTCAAAGTACTATCAATAAAATAAACAAAAAGGTATCAAAAGATAAAATTCCTATAATGACAAAGAGATTAATTAAAGATATTTTGGAATCTATAGATGATGATGCAATTCTTATAATGGACGGTGGAGATATTGCAATTTCTGTTGGTGAACAAATAGATTGGTACAAAGATCGTTCACCGCTTTCGACACTCGTTGCTGTTGGAATGGGCCAATTAGGTACTGCAGTACCTTATGGAATTGGCGTAAAATTAGCAAAACCAGATAAACAAGTGGTTGCTATAGCTGGTGATGGAGCTTTCATGATTAACGTTCAAGATTTAGAGACTGCTGTTAGATTGAACTTAAAAAACCTAATATATGTTATAGGAAATAATAATGCTTGGGGTATGATCAAATCGGGTCAGAAATTATTTATGGGTAAACGATATATTGATGTTGATCTTCCTGAATTTAACTATGCCAAATGTGCAGAAGGTTTTAACTGTTATGGCGAAGTTGTTACAGATCCTAATGAAATTAAACCTGCGTTCGAACGAGCTAAAAATTCTAATAAACCAGCTGTTTTAGATGTAAAAATAGATTTTGATACTCCAGACACTACGAAATTATTGGGTTCAATGGGAATTTTATAGAATATTAATACTTTAATATAGAAATTACATGGAATAAATTAAAAATATTTAATTGGAAATAGTATTATGAAAGCATTAGTTTTAACAACCGAAAAATTTCTCGAACTATTACAAAAGAAAATCGAAGATCCAGCGTTTACACCAAAAATTTTTGAATTAGTTTCATATTTAGATGTCCCTGAGCCAAAAATAATTAATGAAAATTGGGTTAAATTAAAAGTTAAATTAGGAGGAATTTGCGGAACAGATATTCATATTTTAGAGATTAAGCAATCTTCATATCAACTTAATTTTGTTTCTACTCCAGCAGTACCGGGTCATGAAATTGTAGGGACTATAATAGAGGTAGGTGCCAATGTGGAAAATTTCTCTGTGGGAGATAGAGTATTAATTGACGAGGTTCTTAGCTGTGAAGTAAGAGGTCTTGAATTATGTGGTGCTTGTAAAAAAGGAGATTTTAGCTTATGTTATAATTTTGATAAGGGTGATATAGCGCCAGGGTTAATGGTAGGTTTATGTAAAGATACCGGCGGTGGTTGGGGTGAATATGTTGTTGCACATAAAAGTCAAGTTTTCAAGATACCAGATACTGTTTCTTTTGAAGAAGCATTGATGGTTGAACCATTATCGGGTTCAATTCATGGTGTTTTTAAATGTCTTCCAAAAGAGACTTACAATGTTGTTGTAGTTGGATGTGGAGTTATGGGATTATCTGTAATACTAGTTTTAAAGATATTTTCTAAATGTAAGATCATTGCTATTGATACAAGACAACAACAACTCGATTTAGCAACAAAACTAGGTGCTGATGAAGTATTTTTAGCTAGTAAGAGTACATTTATTAGAAAATTCGCGAGATATTTGGGAGTAAGAACAGTTACACCTCCATTTCTGGATCCAATACTCGTCGGCGGCGGGGCAGATATCGTTTTTGATTGCGTAGGAATCCCATCATCATTAGAAACGAGTCTTAGATTTGTAAAACCAAAAGGGACTCTCATGCTAATAGGACAGCCTGCTAAATTAGAAATTGATTGGACTCCAATTTTTGTTAAGGAAATAACCACTATTGCTTCAAATACTTTTGGTGTTGAAAATATTGATAACGAGAAAAAAAGAACAATGCAAATCGCCTTAGATTTAGTGTCATCTGGTCAAGTTAACTTATCAGACTTTGTCACCCATAAATTTACATTAGAGAACTATAAAGAAGCATTAGAAATCGCTTCACAGAAAGATAAATACAATTCAATCAAAGTAGTTTTTGAATACGATTAAAGTTTTTTTTTCTTATTCCTAAAATTATTTTAAGAATTTAGGTTAATACTACTTATAACTAAAAATTTAAATAACCTAAGGGTTGATAAAATGGTTGGCAAAAAAGGAGAGGTTCAGTGCATTGATAATACTATACTTGAAAAACTCGCATTAAAGAACCGCTATAAATTTCTAAATAACAATCTAATGAGTATTTTGAAACCACATCAGTTCAGTTTTTTACGCAAAACTCAAAAATTTTTTATCCGATTTGAAGAAAAGTATGACATTACGCATAACGAGGATTTTTATGATTGGATTCCGGAGATTGGAAAAGAAGGTTTAGTAACTCGTGTTCATAATTTTAATGAGCTTGGACTTAACTTTGAACCATACGGAATGACTACTGAATTTATGAGAATATTAGCTACTGATTTCTTTGATCCTCAATTAGCTATGGGTATGGGGGCTACAGTCTTAGCAGTGAATCCTATAATACTGCATCACGAAGATGTAGACGAACGTTTAAATGCTTTAAAGGAAATGGTGACTGGAGAAAAAATAGGATGTATATGTATAACAGAACCAGAAAGAGGTTCAGACGCAGTCCATATGTTAACAACCTGTGATGAACAGGATGATGGAAGTTATCTTATCAATGGTGAAAAAATCTATCAAACAAGTGGACCTAAAGCTGATTGGGCAGTAATTTATGCTGTTGCTGAAAAAAATAATGGAAATACAATGGCACAATTCTTGGTAAATACTTCATGGGAGGGTTGGGAAGTTGATAGAGTAAATATACCATGGACTCCCAGATTACATATTGGTAAAGAAACATTTACAAATTTAAAAGTTCCCCCGGAATATGTATTAGGTCCCCCAGGACAAGGAAGATCTCATCTATTTGAAGGATTAAATTTAGAACGTTTAGGAATAGTATTTCTAAATGTTGCAGAAGCTTGGAATGCCGTATCACATGCAGTCATTTATGCAAACATGAGGAAACAATTCGATCAAGAAATATTAAAATATCAAGGTGTTGGATTTCCTTTATCAGATCAATGGGCTCAAACCATGAGTTTAACCTTAGCTACATTGCATATTTGTCAAATTATAGATGATAAATTAGAGAAATTAGGAACACTTCCTAAGGATTTCAACCTAGCACTTGTAGCAACGGCATCACAATTGAAATCTCAGTCAGCAAAGTTGAGTGAAAGAGTATGTTATGAATGTGCAAATCTTATGGGGGGTGCTGGGGCTTGTGATAATACTTTGATGCATGATCTCTTAGGAATATCAAGAATTCAGGAGATGGGAGGTGGAACAAGGCAAATTCAACAATATATTATGAGTTTGGCTTTAAGGCAAATGTTCAAATTGCTATAAAGATCTTTATAGTAATTATTATAAACCAAAAATTAGAACTCTATATATTACATTTTTAAGTTTTTATAAAGAAATTAGAGAGAATTTAAAATGAGAATTGACGAGATTCAAGATATTACTTATGCGAAGGAAGAAAATGGAATATGTACAATCACACTTAATACGCCTAAAAGAAAGAATGCAATGTCTTATGTAACCTTCCTAGAAATTGAAACCGTACTAACTGATATGGAAGGAGATAAAAATGCTAAGGTTCTAATAATTACAGGAAATCCTGAAGCTAATGCATTCTCATCTGGAGGTTATTTTAATATGAAAATGTATTCTTCTATCCCTCCTGAAATTATGAAAGATATAGATTTAATGGATATTGGTCAAAAAAGGTTATGTATGAAATTTTGGAATTTTTCTAAGCCTGTTATTGCTGCAATTAATGGTTTAGCGGTAGGTGCAGGATTTACAATGCCACTAGCTGGTGCTGATTTAATATACATGGCGGAAGATGCGTGGATTGGTTTATCTTTCGTTAAACGTTCTGTTATAGCTGAATTCAGTGCTAACTTTTTACTTCCATTTTATGTAGGCTTTCAAAAGGCAAAAGAAATTGTATATTTTGGTGAAAGAATAAGTGCAAGTGAAGCTGAAAAACTTGGTTTAGTAAATAAGGTGGTACCATCTGAAGATTTAATACCATATTCTAGGGAACAAGCATTAAGGTTAATACCTCCAAAAGGACCTAGCCTATCAATTAAATTAATGAAAAGAACTATGCATAATTATTTCAGTGATATTGTTTCAAAAACCTTAGATATTGAAAATCAAGGTCTTAGAGATCTCATCAAAACACATGATTTCAGAGAATCATTGAAAGCATTAAGCCAGAAGAGAGATCCTATTTTTAAAGGAAAATAATCAATTTTCATATAGTAAAATTAACAAAATATTTTTATAACCTCATCGAAACTCTTATTAAATGTGGTTGATATTTAATATTTTTATTTTAAAATAATTTAAAACTTAGATGTAACTATGAGTTCTGTCTGTAAATTCGTGTTCGTGACTGGTGGAGTTATGAGTGGAATTGGTAAAGGTGTTGCTACTGCGAGTATTGGAAAAGTTCTTCAATTTCGTGGATTTAAAGTATCTGTAGTAAAAATAGATCCTTATTTAAATGTAGATCCCGGTACATTGAATCCTATTGAGCATGGAGAATGCTTTATTACTGAAGATATCTGGGATTTCAAACCTGTTTTTGAATCTGATGAGAGATCATATAGGATTTCAGAAATAGATCAAGACTTTGGAACATATTCTCGGATTTTAGGAATTGAAATGCACCCTTCTCATAATATAACATCTGGACAAATATATCTTTCTACAATTCTTAGTGAAAGGAAAGGAAGATTTTTAGGTAAAACTGTTCAGTTAATTCCTCATGTAACGGATATAATAAAGGAAAGATTGATGGACATTGCAGAAACAGAAGGTTTAGACGTATTATTGATTGAATGTGGTGGAACGGTTGGAGACTTAGAATCAAGTATATTTTTGGAAGCATTTCGTCAAATAAAACTGGAATTTCCCAAAAGAACCGCATTTGTCCATGTAACTCTTGTTCCTTATTCTAGGGCAGTAGGACAACAAAAGTCTAAACCAACACAGCATTCTGTAAAAATGCTTCAGAGTATGGGTTTACAACCGGATATTATTATTGCACGAAGTGAAAAACCCCTAGACAATGATATCAAAAGAAAAATTTCTTTATACTCTAACGTACCTGAAAATGCTGTGATTTCAAACCCTGATTTAGAAGTAGTATATGAATTACCCTTATTATTTGAAGATCAAGGTTTAGGTGACTTAATCTGTGTGCTTATAGATTTAAAGGCAAAACTGGTTTCATATAATGAAGTTACTAATTACTCTGAATGGGTGAAAATGGTTGAACTTTTTAAGGATGCCAATAAAAGTATAAAAATTGCCATGCCTGGTAAGTACTTTAATATTTCTGATTCCTATATTTCTATAAATGTTGCCTTAGAAGATGCTGCGGCTCATCAAGGGTATAAAACAGTATTAAAAATGATAAATATTGATGAAAATACGAAAATTGAAGACCCACTGGAGGATTGTGATGGTATTTTACTCACACCTGGTTTTGGAGAGAGAGCAGTAGAAGGAATGATAAAATCTGCTGAATATGCAATGGAGAATAAAATACCATTTCTTGGAATATGCTTTGGGGCGCAATTATTTTTTGTCGCCTTTTGTAGGAAATATCTTGGCTTAAAAGGAGCAAATTCTACAGAAATTAATCCCAAAACACCATACCCTGTTGTAGATCTATTAGAAAGTCAGAAAAAGATTACTGAAAAAGGTGGGAGCATGAGATTAGGTGCTCAAACAATCATTATTTCCAAGGGAACCAAATTATATGATGCTTATAAGCAAAAGGAAATCTTAGAAAGATTTCGACATCGATATCATATTCAAGAACGATTCATTAATGAAGAAGCCAGAAGTAAAGGCCTTATAGTTTCTAGTCAAGATGAGACTGGAAAAATAATAAATAGCATTGAATTAGATAGAGAAGATCACTGGATGGTTGGAACGCAATTTCACCCGGAATTTAAGTCCAGACCCTATAAACCGTCACCTCTTTATTTTGAATTTATTAAAGCTTGTATTGCTTATAAAAATAGAAAATGAGGATTTATCAGTTTACTTTTTATTTCTTTATTTATGATGTTTTGAAGAAGAAATAAGAAATAATATGTTTTCTATACTTTTTTTATTCTGATATTTCTACTTTTAATACATCAATTAAAGTTTCTAGATATTGAGCATTAAAGGTATCTTTATCTTTAATTTCTTGATATGCATTTATGTAATCAGATAATAATTGTCTTTTCTTTTCAATTTCCCAATAAAAGTATCCTTTTTTAATTTCTTCCATAAATTCATTATATTCAACAATGCATAACTTAATTTCATTTTCATGTTCTATTTCTGCAAAAACTTCCATTTTAGTAATACACCTCTAATTCTATATTTTTTAAGTAATTATTTTTCCTCTAATTAGTTAATTACTATTAGTAAATTTAAAAAATTTGATAAGTAAATTTATATCTATTTTGACAATTTTTTTTATCAATTTATCCATTTTAACAATTTTCTTAAATGTTAATTAAAAAGCTTGAAATATAAAATGAAAAGGAGTAATAGAAATTAAA
>JBHLNY010000051.1:0-15109 GCA_048941065.1 Promethearchaeota archaeon | reverse complement strand
AATTATTAAAAAAGTCTTGATAGAAAATAAATTATCCAGAATCTAAAACGTTTTAATTATGAGTTTTGTCTTGATTTAAATCTAAAATCTAAAAAGTTCTCTTGCATTTTTTATTACTTGATTAGTAAAGCTTTCGAGGTTAATTTCCTTTAACTTAGCAATATCTTCAGTTACTAAAACCACATTTTCAGGAAGAATGAATTTTTTAGGGGACTCCATCAAATGATATGGAGAATCTGTTTCGGTAAGTAAGCGTTCTAATGGAGTTATTCCAATTATTCTCCTTAATTCCTCTTCTCTTGGATGTATATAACCAAAAGAAAAGTAAAATCCCATATCGAGTAGTTCGGAAACCAGCTCCTTTTTAGACATATATCCATGGATTTGACCCCCCACATCCTGAGCTTTTTCTTGTTTTAAAATTTCTACAATATCTTTGTCTGTACCATATCCCGCATGAACCACAATTGGAATATCATTTTCTTTTGCTAATCGTATTTGTTTTTTAAATAAGTCCTGCTGTTTTTTCATAAATGAATTTTTTTCATTCTCATTTAACTTATTAAAACCGTATGTATAATCCAATCCAATCTCACCTATACCATGAGGCATTTTTCTTTCAATTTCCTTTTCTAATAGTGAGATCATATGGGAATGGTCTTCAAGTGCATTATTTCTTGAAATACCAATAATATGTATAATATTCTCAAGCTTCAATTGTTTTTGGTAACTGGAAAAATCAGTTGGATTACTTATTACTCCTATAATATGGCTTACTCCTTTATCTTTTGCGTTAGAAATCATTTTACTTATAAAATCCATATTAGAAATCGGGATCTCACCTATGATATCTTCATTAATAGCATCTACTGGAATAGGACTAAAAAATAGGTGTGCATGACAATCAATATACAACTTAATCACATTATTCTGACTATTTATTAAAAGAAATCGATTTATTCCTTATATCTTATCATATTTTCTTGCTTTGTTATTTGGTTTACACCATTATAACTTATAAAAAAAATGTAATTTAAAGTAATAATTATCAATATTCATATTTGTGAATACTTATAAATTAAATATTTAAATTTACCGAAGAATATATCATCCTTTTCATTTGAAAAGAATGAATAACTAAAAATATATACAAGATTTAAATACTATTTTTTTTATTAGTCTCTTAAATCTTTCTGAATGACTTTTTATAAATACTTAATTTTAAGGGGTTAAATTTTTAAAATGAGTGAAAAGAAAAGTATATTGGCTAGTTGTCCTGTTTGCAAAAACACTTTTATCTTTGATGTTGAAAAAGATTTGATATTAAATTCACATAAATATCCAATTCCTTTTGTTATTGAACATTGTGGTAAAACCTTAATCACTTATGTTGATGCTCATTTCAATTGCAGAGGCATCGAATCAGTTTATAATATTATGGATAAAAAGAAATTAGAAGTAGTTCAGGATCACATTAAGGCTGAACCTATTAATTCAGAATTTATAGATAAAATGTCTCCTGATGAAAAATTAATCTTTATATGCGATACTGGGTATGATTTATTATCAAAAGAAGAAATTCCCAATGTGCTTGATAAACAAATATTAATGACTATCGCAAAGCATGGAGAGATTAGTCTAGCAATTCTTATAAAGAAATTATCTAATTTAGAAAAAGCTCTTAATAGAAAAATTGATCGTGAGACAATCTTGGGGATTATTGAAAGGTATATCAAAAAGAAAGTTATCCAAAAACAAATCTTGAAATTTGATGAAGGTATATCTACTTTTTCCCAGTCCAAAGTAATTCAAAGTGGAAGATTATAATGATAAAAGCTCATTTTTTTTTATAAATAATATTTATAAATAACTTCTTATACTAGGGTTTTAAAAAAATTATTCACAATAATTTTTTTAGGAAGGTATAGGTAAAAGAGATATTATTATATATGCAGATAAAGTGTCTGCTGTATAGTTCAATATGTATATATCAATAAACTAACCTAAAATAATTTAAGGAGATGATATATGAATGAAAATTTTCAGACGGAAAGGTACTGATACACCTACTAATTTTATAAATAAAACTGTTATAGGACTTGGATATGGATTAATCAGAACTAGAGATTTTATACTAAACAGAGATCTAGGTATTACGACTCAAGATGCAATGGATGCATTAAGTATCTGGATTGGACGTGAATTAATGAAAGAAATGTTGGACAAAAATGTAGTAAAAGTAAGAGATAGTGATGACAAATTAGTTAATGCTCTAATGAGTGTAGTAAATTTAGCAGAAGAATTAGATGTTGAAGTCAATGAAAATAGCGTAAGTTTGGTGGTTCAGAAGTGTCTTATCTGCCCAAAAAGGATAGGTGGTTACGACCTTGAAGGAAATACTGCTTGTCCAGTTGGAGGTTTGTTAACAGGTGCAATATCATACGCAAGAGGGATAGATCCTCATGTAACTAAAAATCGTCTACAAACAGCTGAAATTTGTCATATTAATATGGATTTGACGATGTAAAAAGATCATTTAGACGAATTTATGGATTAAATAAAGATCCAAATCTAATAAATAGAAGTAATTTTGAGATGAGTAAAGCATCAATATTAGAAGATTTACTAGATAATTTCATTGGGGAAGTCCCAGATTTATTAGCTGCCTTAATTATAGATTTTAATGGTTTTATTATTGCTAAAAAGTCTGTGAAAGCATTTGATGATGAATTAATAGGAGGAATTATTTCAATTCTAGAACAAAATTTAAGCAGAATTAAACGATATACAAAAACAGAATTAAGTAGTGGTTCAATTGATTTCGATGAATTTCGATTATTTTATATAGAATTAGGTAAATCTAGTGGTGCCTTATTTGTTTTAGTTGGTAATCCTTATTCTAATTTAGATAAATATATTCCATATTCCCATATAGTAGCAGAAAAAGTATCTTTAATCCTAAATAATCGAGAAATATCACTCGACATTCCAAGAATAGGTAAAGATGGTAATTTAGTTATAAAACCTAATATCAAAAAACTATTAATTATTGGCTCTGAAGCAGTTGGTAAAAGTACATTAGTAGAGATGTTTAATAGTAGGCATTTTAAGGAAACTTATAAGCCAACTATCGGAATTTCATATTCAGAAAAAAAATTAGAGGATAATAATTTAACATTAGCCATTTTTGATTTAGGAGGGTTGAAGAGTTTCGCAAAAGTACGAAGATATTACTATCAATATTCAAATATAGTTTTGATTGTATTCGATTATTCAAGAATAGAAACTTTTAATGAAATTAAGAATTGGATTGAGGAATCACGTCAATTTATTAAAGAGGATAAAATTCCTTTTGTAATTATTGGAAATAAAACTGATCTTGTTAATAATAGAGACGAAATTAAAAATCGAGCTTTGAAGCTAATAAATGATTATAAATTTACTTTTTATGAAACTTCTGCCCTAACTGGTGAAGGTATTGATGAAGTGTTCAATAATATAAGTTTGAAGGAACTCCATAATTTTGATGAGAAAATAGTTACAAAATCCTTAACTAAAGATTTAATAAAAAATATAACTGATGATGAAAGAATAATCTTTCTCAGCAAAATTGAAATTAGTTCAATAAACGATATAGAAGCACCAAATTTTATGGAGAAACACATTATATTCAATATTGCTAAACATAAAGAGATAAGTTTAGCGGGGCTACTCACTAAATTAGCTCCTTTAGAAAAAGGTTTAAACAGGAAAATTGATAAAGAGACCATTCTAAAAATTATAGACAAATATATTCAAAAAGGACAAATCTTAAAACAATTCCTAAAAATGGAAAATAATATTAATTCATTAATTACATCAAAAACTATTCAGAGAGGAGATACTTAAGCAAAAAAAATACTTAATATCAAGAAAATAGAATTATCAAATAAAAATAGCATAAAGGATTACTTTATTTTTAATGAAAAAAAAGAAAGAATTTCCATTAACTTACTTCTTCAATTAAAATTTCTTTAATGATGAGTTTATCTTTAAAATCAACTTTATAGCCCTTTTGTAAAACCTCATTCGAAAAAAGGTCTTCTCGGTATTTATGATTTTTAACTTTTTCTAACGTCATTAAAGTTAATAAGCAAAATAAATACTAAATAAGTAAGCATTAGAAAATGTAAACTATAAGTTAAAATTAATTATACCTTATAATAAGAATTTAAGTTTCTTTTATTATAAATAAAAAATAAACAATGTAAGAAATCTAATTGATTTTTCTAAGGTATTTACTTTTTATGGATATACCAAAAGAATCATAGAATATGGAGCCATATTTCTTATAAAATTCTTCTTTTTTAGAGAGAATCAATTCTTTGTCTTCCTTTTTATCAACTTTACCTTCAGTCCAAAATATTGAACCATGAGATCCCAAATCAATTTTCTCTTGTTTCTTTACAATTTCTCCCGCTTTAATTACATATTCGATATTTGATAAAGCATTTTTTAATGCTTGATATTCCTTTTCCAAATCAAGATCTTTAATATTTATATCTAAAATGTTAATATCTGCATCAGCACCTTCCCCTAGATTACCCTTAATACTTCCCAGACCTAATGATTTTGCCGGATTTGCTCGAGATAGTATTACATACTCACTAAATGAAAGAAACTTATTATGATCTTGTAAACTATTGCTTTTCAAAAATTCTTTATTCATATCTTTCATAAAATTTGTTCGAGCATTTTCACTTACCAACCAAGTCGAAATTTCAGGGATATTGTTAATATTACTATAATTTGGATAATTTAGCGATAAACTAATTTGAAATTTGTTTTTAATATTTAAGGCTAATTCAAGGGCATTTGCCCATAAAACACAATCATGATATTCTTCTTTCTGGAAATTTCTTATTGAAACAAATGAATCTCCTTCAGATTCAATAGCAGAACTTATTAATTTATGAGGATTTTTGAGAACGTTAAGATTTAACATTGAATTAATTAATCTTCTATCGGAAGTAATTAAAGGATTAATTTTGTTGAATCCTATAAATCCTAAGTCTATATCAAAAGCTTGATTCTTATTTAAGAAATTTATCAATTTTTCATTATTTCCATCTTGACTATAAGCATTAGCATGAGCGATATGAAATACTTGTTCTCTTTTTATATCCAAATTTGTTTTTGGGTTAGGTTTTAAATTTGAATTCTTAATTTTTTCTAAAATTGTAAATAGGTTCTTTTGTCCAGTATCATTTTCATATCCTTCAATATGAGCGTGCACTGAATGTGGTAAACCTAAATATTCAACACTTTTAGTAACGTTTTCATATACATCTAAAGCATTAAAGTTGAATAATCTTCCTGAACTTGTAATATCCTCTCTTAGTTCTTTAAAGTTCCACGATTCAGACTCAAATGGATTATATACTTTAAAACCAAATCCATAGGTTTTTGATAAAAGATCGGAGAGAAAAATAGACATATCTTCAATTTTAGCTCTTTGAAATTCTAATTCAAGAGCCCACAAATTACTCACATTCAATAACATTCCTTTATCTATTACTGGTATTTGGTTAAAGTTAAACAATGTTTGTTTAGCTAAGGATGGAAATACATTTGCTTCAAGGATAAAAGTATATCCATTTGAAATGTAATCTATTGCGATATTTCTAAGAGTCAATCCTTTCCAAGTTTCCATAAAATTCCTATTATTCATTCCCAATAATCTTGCCCAATTAACTTGTTGGGACGCTACATGAGTATGAATATCAATAGCAGATGGAATTACAGTTTTTCCATTCGCATCAATTTCCTTAACATCTTTTATGTTAGAAAATTTTTCTACTATTTTTCCATTTTCAATGAGTATATCCTTTATTTCTCCTTCAATTGAATTAATAGGGTCATATATTAAACCACTTTTTATTACCAGTTTTTCCATCCTACTTTAACCCATTTTATCTTTTCCTATCTAATTGATTGTAATAATTTTTCAAAAGTTGGAACCGAATCCTTAGTAGCTTCCACATTTACTTTAACGTTTTTAAAAATTAACCTATTATTTTCAACTCCAGTAATTTGATTAGCCCAAATTGAAATGGGCATAATGATTGTACCTAGAGGAATATCTTTATCTTGTTTAATCTTGATAATAACTTCTCCAAATTTATTAACTAATTTTAGATTTAAACTTGGTGTTAGGTTCAATCTCTTAAAATCTTCCGGATTTATTATCCCAATAGCAAGATTATCTTTTAAGGTATCATCAGTGCCAGTAGCATGCTCTTTAGCTTGATCATAATCAACCATTCTAACTGTATTTACTAGCATTTCCATTTTTATCATCCTACCTTATTCATTTTTTAATTTTTCAATCATTCGGTTTAGAATCTCTTCGTCTGAAAAAATATTACTTGGAGGATTTACTATCTTTTTTAATTCAATGGGTACATGATCTATTCTAAACGCCAAACCTCCACTTTCAATCCCAGTTATAGCTGATGGTAAAATTACATCTGCTAAAGTTGATGTAGCAGATTGCTTATTATCGATAAGAATTAAAGGTTTTTTAGTTAACTTTTTACTTAATTCCTGTGGTAGATGAGAAATAGGGTCAGTTCCCACTATTATTGAACAATCAAAATCTTCTTTTTCTAATTTTGAAATGATAGTATCATCTGTATAAGTTAATTGATTATTTAAAAATTGTAAACCATGGTTTTTTCCATAATTTGATAGAGCTACATGATCAAAACCAGCCATATTATAATGTCCTCCGACCATTATAACAGAAATGCGACCCTTTTGTTGTTTTATATTAATGATTCTGATTAGTTCAAGTAATTCTTTAATTACATTTGCTTCTGATTGAGATCTTAAAACACCTTGTCCGATAAATATAATCCCATTTTCAGTACCAGTTAAATGAAGTAATAATCTTTTGAGATCATCTTTGTCAATCCCTGCAACACCTTCTGAGGGGATACTATCTGGATTGCAACATTCTTCTTTTAAGACATTTATAAGATCTAAATCTTTTCCTGGTTTAATTTGAAGAGCAACATCTCGCACCCCCATAACTCCAAATGAAGCGGTTTTAACGGGATCTACTATAATAAGAGTTTTTATTTCACGTCCAGTCATCCGAAATTTCCCCCGAGAAAATAAGGTTTTATTAAATAACCGAGGAATCGATTCAGCTGCATTTACTCCCCAAGCAATTAATAAATCAGCTTTATTTATAGCTTCAGAAATTGTTGTGAGCGTTAATCCTGTTTCTTTAGCAATATTTAGTACTTTTCCCTGACAGATTGTTGAATTTGAATCAATAAATCCATTTAATAGATTTGCTAATTCAATACCTTTAAGTTGAGCCTCACAACTTACAGTTGAAAAGCCGTATAACAATGGTTTATTTGAGTTTTTAAGAAGTTGAATTGTTTTATTTACTGCTTCTTCCCAACTACTTTTTATAATTTTATTATTTTCTCGAATCATAGGTGAGAGAATTCGGTTCTTTGCGGTAACTTGATCAAACCTCTCTTTACCCTTTAAGCAAGCGCCTATTACTTCATCTATAAATAAACCATCACTTCTTATAATAATATCATCACAAAGTAAGGAGCATCCTGAACATGGAGCCTTTATCATCTAAAATTTCACCTAAAATATAGTTAATTTAAACTTTAATTATACATATTCAATTTTTACAGCTTCACGAGGGCAATAAGTTTCACAAACTCGACATTCTCTTTCTCTTCCCTCCGCTTCTAATCTTCGGCAGTGTTCTAGATTTAGTAATTCACATTTTCCCCCTTTTACCTGGAAAAGTTGATGCGGCTCCGGCGGATATTCTGGAGCTTTACCACTTAAAGTTGAGGGGCAATATCTTGCATTAACAGGGCATACAGTAACACAAATCCCACAACCATCACACAAATCAGTATCAACATTAATCTTAAGCTCTTTTTCTTTACCTTCCTCAGCACCTAATAACTCTTTTAAACTCTCATATTGTTTCTTATATTTTGGTTCTAAAAGAGGCGTACAATCGTCTACTTTAACTTTACCTTGTAATAAATCTAAAGCAAAAGCCATGCATGTTGGCTTACCACATTCCTTACAATTAGTTTTAGGAAGATATTTATACAATTCCATGAAATTCTGGACTGGAACTTATACCACCATTTTATAATTAATTTTCTTTTCTTCCTCGTGTTCTATAAAATTTAGTAGATTATTAATTGTTTTAGGTTTTTAATTATAAATAATAGGAAAATTGAATCAAGCATTTGTCCATAATATCTTTTTAAGCTCTGAATAGATTGTTTTAATTGCTAAACTAGCATTAGAATTAGGTTTATAATTCACAACAGGTTTAGCAAAAGAAATAGCTTCTGGGAAAGACAAGTCAAAATTTATATGGCCTAAAATTTGATATCCTGTTTGTTGAATATATAATTTAAATTCATCTTGAAAAGAGCTACTCAGATCTGCTTTATTAATTACAATTCCAAATTTGATATTGAATTGCTTGATTACTTCAATAACCCGTATTAAATCATGTAATCCTGAAGGCGTAGGTTCAGTGATAGCAATAACATAATCTAATCCTGAAATAGTCGAAATAACAGGACAACCGATCCCAGGAGGTCCGTCTATTAAAATCAAATTAGAGTCATTAAATTCCTCTAATTCTTGAGCGTACTGTTTCACTTCTGTAACTAATTTACCTGAAGTAGTACTACCTAATCTTGTTTTGCCGTAAATTAATGGAATCCCTAAATTTGATTTGTAATATATGATTTCACCACTTTTAACTGGCTGAATTTCAAAAGCATGTTCAGGACATAACACTTTACAAGCATTACATCCTTCACATGCTAAGTAATCTAATATTGGGATTCGCCTTGTCTGATCCCATCTTAAAGCATTGAATTCACAGTAATGATCCTCAATACATTTCTTACAGTTAATACATTTTTCTTCAATGAAATAAGCTTTTTGTGTGCTAAAGCTATCTTTTGTATTGATCTCTTCGTATAATTTTGAAGAAAGAAGTATTGATAAATTTGGGGCATCAACATCACAATCAATAATAACTGACTTAATTTCGGAATCTTGACTTGCTAAACTAGCTAGAGACGCAACTATAGAAGTCTTACCTACACCTCCTTTTCCTGAAAGAACACCTATAATTTTCCTTTCCAAAATCTATTAACCCTTCAAATCTTTCTTGTTAGAGTTTATCCATATATTTAATTTATTAAAAATTAATTGAAATGCCTTATAACCGTTAGTACCTTCAAATCCACCCTTTTTTTCCATCAAAGGTTTTCCTTGGCAATATGAACGAACAATATCCTCATCATAAGGAATATCTCCTAGAATATTAACAGACTTTTCTTGTAATTCTTTTAGGAATTCGTCTCTATAGCCAATCAAGGTAGATCTATTAACAATAGTTCTATAATCCTTTTTTAACAACTCAATTAATTCAATAATTCTAAGTAAATCAAGTTTCCCGAATCTTGTAGGTTCTGTAACAGGAATCACTACATCTGCTTTACTTATTAATAATTCTACGTCACAATGGGCTCCTGGAGCTGTATCAAGGATTATAATATCATAATCATTTGATTTGTTTTCAATTATATCATCAAGATCTTTCATTAATGACTCCACAATTGTGGCAGAACGAGCTTCAGTTGGCTTTAATTCTCCAATTAATAGTGAAATTCCATCAACGCTAGTAGAATAACTCCAGCCAACCACGTCCAAATCTGGTACAATTGCCTTTTCGGGACAAATTTTATAACATAATTTACAACCAGAACATAAAGTTAATATCGGAATAGGAATCTGGTCTTTTAGATAAAGGAATACATGATGAGCACAGTGTTGAGCACATAAACCACATTTAGTACATTTATCTTCTAAAATTTTGGGCTTAAAAAATAAGATTTCTTTTTTATTTTCTAGTTTTCCACCAAGTAGTAGATATGTATTAGGGTTTTCCACATCACCATCTACGAGAAGAACCTTCTTCTTTGCATTTTTAAACAATACTGCTAAGTTGATTGCAACTATAGTCTTTCCTGTACCGCCTTTTCCTCCAGTTACACAAATTATTTTTGGCGTCTTTGTCATTTTCCATATATCATAGCTCAATAATTTATCCTATACTATATAAACTCTAGAAATCTCTTCCACGTTGTCCTCCAAATCCTCTTCTCATTCCTTGACCACTACCCACTCCAGAATCCATCCCATAATGGGGTCCAACGTTAGCTTCTTTAATTTCCATTAATTCTCCCTTGAGATATAGATCAATAACTTGTTTTACTGTTAATCCTGGATTTGTTACTTGTAAAATTTTTATATTTAATGCATTTAATGCTTGAGCAGCATTAGGTCCTAACATTCCAACAACTAAAACAGTAGCATTATTCATTCCTATCAGCTGAGCTGCTTGAACACCAGCTCCTCCCATTGCACTCAAAGCACTGTTTGGTACAGTTTTGACAGCTTTTATCTCTTTTTTCTCGAGGGTTATGAAAGTAAAGCTAGGACACCTCCCAAATCGAGGGTTCATAGTTTCAGATAACCCTCCATTCCCATTTGAAGGAACAGCTAATATTACCATAATCTTGGCACCTTTTTTTTTATTGATTAATTTATGAAATTCTTAAGTATATTCAATCAAAAATTATGAGAATGTGATGAATTATTTCCACAACTTGGTCCTGAAACTGGTTCTAATTTACCTTGTAGCAACAATTCGACATTTTCTTGTATTGTTCCATATTCTCCTTGATATAATGTTATTCCCATTTGTAAAAATCCTATAAATGGTCTTCCTCCAATCCCTCCAATAATCATTTCTGAAACATCTCTCTCTTTCATGTTTATAACTGGTTCCATACATCCACTATGTCCAGAATTTTTTAAAGAAAAAACTTTTTCAAAATTGCTATTCTCACCAATCTCTATACCAATAAAATAATTACAATGTCCAAAATGTTCAGAAATCCTGTCCAATAATTCAGGACCATCAGATGGAATACCAACAATTCTTTTCATTTTTGATAACCCTTTTTTTTAAATTACATAAAGTATGATAAGCTTTAAATTTTTTTGAATATTTATTCATAATTAATATAGTTTCATAATATAAAAAATTGTTCATTTTAAAAAATTATAATTGAAAAAGAAAAATTCTTTGTAAAATATTAACAAAAAAAATAAATTCAGTTCAGATTTTAAAATTTTAGATGAAAAGATTAGTTAGAATATAATTATATCAAACAAAATTATTATGGTGTAAAATATGGGAGAACAAGAAATTCCCGACATTGATTTGAAAAAAACCGTTGAAGAGGGAAGACGGGAAGAGATGGATCAGAGAATGCAAGAAATAGAAATGAATATGGCAAAAATAAAAAATAAAATTGTAGTTATTTCTGGGAAGGGAGGTGTAGGGAAAACAACGGTTGCCGTGAATCTTGCTATGAGTTTAGCAAGTATAGGACTTAGAGTAGGGATTTTAGATGTTGATATAACAGGCCCAAATGTTATCAAAATGCTTGGAGTAAGTCCAGAGTTGAAGCCAAGAGTAGATTTAGAAGTAAAAAAGTTTTATCCTATTGATGGACCCTTAAATGTTAAGGTTGTGTCTATGGCTTTCTTAACTGACAGTACAGATTCTCCCGTTATATGGCGTGGGCCTATGAAAATGGGAGCTGTAAGACAATTTTTAGGAGATGTGTTCTGGGGCGACCTTGATTATTTAATCTGCGATTTACCACCTGGAACTTCTGATGAAACTCTTGATATACTTCAATTAATACCTGATGAGAATGTTATAGTTGTATCTACCCCTCAAGAGGTTGCAGTAATGGATGCTAGGAAAACAATAAGAATGGCTATAATTATGGAAAGAAAAGTACTTGGAATTATTGAAAATATGAGTGGTTTTAATTGTCCACACTGTCATAAATACATTGATCTTTATCCACCAGGAGGAGTTGAGAAAGCATCTCGAGACTATAGTATTGAATTACTAGGAAAAATTCCTTTTGAAATTGAAGTAAGTCAACAAGGAGATAGCGGCTTACCCTTCGTATTGAAATTTCCTAATTCAGAGAGTGCTAAAGCTTTTAAACAAATCGTAAACAAAATTCAAAAACTTCTGAAAAAATAATCATTTTTATTATTTTAAATAAATGTCGGTAAAATATACGCTTTTCTCTCTAATAAGGTCTTAGTTATTTCCTGGATAATACTTTTATTTTAAATACATGAAATTGAAAGATATTATAAATACTGAATTCATTAGTCTATTAAGGTATAAAATTATTTAATGGGGATTACTATTACTATTGAGGATTATAAATTATTAAAGGGAATAGTTATATGTAAGGAATCAGGAGAATACTTACTTGATCTAATTCTTGATACAAAAATTGATCCTGTTTTATTATCTTCTTTTGTTGGGGCTTTACGTTTATTTGGAGAGAATCTAGGGGAAATTGAAGAAATTAACATCAAAGGACTTGCTGTTGAGATGATCATCGTTTACAAGTACAATTTAATCTTTGTAGCAATTTTGGATAAATTATTTGTAAAAAATGATATCAGAGAAGAAGCAGAAAAAGCATTAGATATGTTCTATACTTTATATCGTGAAGAAATAAATAGAGATTATATTGAGATTTCCCAATTTAAATCCTTTAAGAATATTTTATCTAAACAAGTAGAAGAATATTTTGAAAAAATTAAAAGCTCTGAAAAAGAAGCTGAGATAGGAGATTTTGGGTTCTTTACAGAAGCCATTAAAAAATTAAGAGCTGATTCTGATTAAATTGTTTATTTGAATTAATTAATATTATTTTCAAAATATAGTAGTTTTCTTCTTAAAAATTAAATCTCCAATTTTAACTTGAAAAATTCTCTCCATTAAATTGCATTTAGCTTTTAATAAATAATATATTTCCTTTTCGGGAATTTCCATTTGATATAAACTTTCAAAATTTCCTTGTCCTTTCGATAAGATTACTCCTCCTTTCAAATAAAAATGCTTTTTAAACTCATCTGTTAGTGAATTAATATCAATTCCTGGAGCAGGACAAGATTCTATAACTTGTATTAGTTCAGTTAGACCTATGAATTTTGCATCTTCAATAGTTGCATCATTTATAATTGGAGCTGATCGAACCGAATATACGATTTGTAAATCAGGATAGAGTTCCTTGATGATTGAGATAAATAATTTGTCAAATACTATTTCTCCAGCATTATCTCCAATAATAAGAAGGTGTTTACTTTTTTCAAGAGACATTCTAAATTTAGCATAGTCATTAATTTTCAAATTCTCAGGAGAAAAGTTTTTAAGATCAGTTATGAAGTCAATTTTATGCTGAGATGCGAAATCAATAGTATTTCCAAGTGCTGCAACTATAATCGCTTCAAATAACGAATCTTTTGCATTTTTTATTATCTTTTTTGTATCATCATAATATTCTAAAGCTAAACGATTATATTCATCTTTTAAAGAACTGTATGGATCATTAATTCCCAATGCTTCTGACACAAGATTATATGCGACTTTTCCAATTATTGGAGATGCGTTTTCATTGAGGTCAATATTACTGAGATATTCCATTAGTCTTTTCTGGGTTGCTATAATTAAATCGTTTGGAATATTAGGTCTTAATAACTTAAATGCTCTAAGCACCTGATTAAAAAGACAACCAATACACTCTGGTTCTAACTTCATTTTTTAAAAATCATTTCCTTCTGAATTTTTAAATAAATTTTGTTTAGGATAAAGCAATAAAAAAAGAAAAAGAGTTAATTAAAAACTAATATCAACATTAATTTTATTGATATTATCGGGGATTTCTTTTGCTGTTTTTAAATATCCTAGTAATAAGTTAGTTAACATTTGTTCCATGAAGTCATTTAAGGGAATATCTTTCTCATTAACTTTTAATACTACTTCAATCATAAGTTCATCTATGATAGCTTAGATTTTAAAATTTGACTTTATAATCAATAATAATCCAATAACACTTGAATCTTTCTTTATGAAGTATAAAAAAATTTTAATCTAAAACTCCAAAGTTTTCTAATGCAGTAGTAACTTCTGAAGTTACATGATGTTCGATTTTACAACACAAATCTTCTAATTTACTATTTTCTTTTAACTTTAATACATTAGTGAAAAATTCTTTTAATAGATTATAGCGTTTAAAAATATTTTTAGCAATTTCCTTTCCTATTACGGTCAATCTTATACTATTCCTCGGTTTCCAATTTATCAAATCCTTCTCACGCAATTTATGAAGCATATCCGTTACTGATGATGGTTTAACTTGTAATAAGTTAGAAATTTCTGAGTTTGAGACCCAACCACCACGATTTTTTTTAGAAATAATATAAATAGCCTTTAAATAATCCTCGTAACTCTCATTAATTTTATTTAACACTTTTAGTATTCAACAAACTTTGAATTTGCATTTATATAACAAAAAAAAAATTTGATTTATTGAGATTTTTCTACATCTTCCATGCTTTTACCTATATCTTCTATAGCACTTTTAATTTGCTTCATCTCAGATTCTAAATATTCCTTTTCTTGTTTCAGCATACTTAAACGATCTTCTTTACTTAAAGGGGCAACTGGGGCAGGAACTGTAATAGGAGCTCTATATAAAGGATAAATTGGAGCACCCCACCCAAAGCCTCTACCCCAACCTATACCTCTTCCACGACCAAAGCCTCTACCCCATCCACGACCCAATCCCAAACTAGGTCCTTTAGCATATCCGGGAGTATCATAACCTGCACAATAACCCAATACTCTACCAGTTCTTGGACCTAATCCTCTTGGTCCTGTTCGATCTCCAAATGGCATTTTTTCACATCATCTCTTTTTTATGAATTTTAATTAATCTTTCTCTATGTAACTAATAGTATTTTTATTATATAAATTTTATGAATGATTATTCATAATCGACCAATCCATCATAGAAATCTTCTAGAGGCGTCTTCAATCTGAATAATTATTCAAATTACAAATTTTTTTTTTCTATCCCAAATTATTAATCTAATT
>JBHLNY010000322.1:0-3646 GCA_048941065.1 Promethearchaeota archaeon | reverse complement strand
TCATACATGTTCATTCCACTTTCTCGATGTTGAATCAGAAGTTTTCGTACATTTTCAATATCAGGATCAATAATGAATGGTTTAGTAAGGAAATTATAAATATCTTCAGGTGAATTTTTTAATACCTTAAATAATTTTTTAGGTTTTTTCTCCTGATCTTTTAAGGTTAGTTCTTCCCAACTAGGATCATTAATTAATTCTGAAGCAGCTCGCCCAGTATTTCTCATAATCCCTACTTGTGCACCAAATACTATAGCAGCATGGAATTCAAATGCAGCAATACTTCCCCCATTAATTCCAATAAGCTTTACTCTACTAGGATCTATCCCCGACTTCATAAGATCATACCAATATTGAATTGCCTCCCTTACGCTAAAATCCTTTCCTTTTGTAGTATTAATAGATGAATATCTTTTGTCTATTTCAACGTTCGAAGGTAAACGCTTTGGAATATAACCTATAGTTTTTATATGATCGGGATATTTTTCTTGGAAATCACCTACAATATCACAAATTCCAGCTTTAGTTCCACCTGAAATTATTGTCCCCTCATAATCTTTAAATGCTTCAATTAGACTTTTCCTCACAAATTCTATGCTTCTTTCTATACGTTCATCAGTTCCTCCCGCAATAATTACTATAGATTCATCAGAATATTTTTCTAGCTGTTTCAATTGAGAATCTAATTTAAGAATAGAGTCAGAAATGACCTTATCAGTTTTTTCTTTGATATTTGGATGAAAAATTATCCCTAAATGCATGATTTGTTTCACTAAATCAATTCCTTCAATTTTTCTTTCTTGGGTTAATTTAAGACTGTCTAACGTGTTTAAAGTTGTTTCAATCATCCAAATATCTGAACTATACCGTATTGCTTTTAGGTAATAATCTAATGCACTATAAACATTTCCTAGGAATAAGTTAAAAAGTCCTAGATCAAAAAATGCCCATGGCATATCAACCATAACTTCAACGTGTGCCAGTCTTTTTTCTATTCCTTTATGGATCATTTCCCTGTTTTTTTCGATCTGAGTTAGATCTCCTGTTTGTTGAATTAATAATACTAAGTAATTACCTAATGGATAAGGATCTCCAGGATCAACTGTTAAAGCTTCCATATAGGATTCTAATGCTTTATCATATTTTTTTTGTTCTTTATAAACACCCCCTAAAGATGCCCAAGCATTTGAATCAAAAGGATTTTTTTGGATTGCTTCTTTTAAAAACGATTTTCCCTGCAAAAAATCTTTACTTTCTGGTGTTTTTTTATGTTTAATGTGATAAGAAATGCCTAAATCTCTCAGTATTAATGCAATTTCAGGATCAGAAGCCATTTTGAAATTTTCGTGTTTTATGATTTCATTTAAAATTTCTATACTTTTGTCCATATCGTTGATAAACATTGCTAATTTCGCTACTCTATAGCCAACTTGATAATTTTCCTTATCTGCTTCATAAACTAGGCTTAACCTATCTATTTCTTCTCTAATTTTCTCGTTGGACATGTAAGCACCATACACAGATTCGTAATAATGTAAATTCTCTACAAGATCATTTAAAGCATTATCCTCAATCGTTAATAATGATCTTACTCGATTTAACTGTTGTTCATATGGTTTTGGAACTTTAAATTCGTATTGGTTGAAAATTTTATATTGATTTGCTGCCCAACCATGACTTATATATGTACGGATTTGGATTTCTGCTTTTAGATTGAAAAACTCATCTGGTATTTCCAATTCTAATCTGTCATAGATCTTCAAATCAGGGATGAGTTGAATAATGTAAGTTTGATAATGACCTTCCAATGGATTTACCTCAATTTGCTGAAAAGTATCATTACTACTTTCAATACCAATTAAAAAATTATCCCTTATTACCTGACTGACAGCATCCATCTCATTGGTGTTTGGTAAGATAATACGAATGCCACATAGATCATTCATCTCTATTAGTGGATCTGAATATTTTTTATCGGGACTAAACAATTTATTTGCAAAACTAGATATTGATTTTACCCTTTTTTGTATAATAAATTCAGAAGAACATCCTTTTACAAGGTTACTTATAACTTTTTCAATAACTTTAGAAAATTGTTTATAGCGTGGGCGTAATTCCTTATATTTATTAATTTGCTGTTCATAAGATTTGCGTTGTTCTATTTCCATTTAATTTTCCTCTCTTTTTAAAATAATTAATTTAAGTTATTCTTGAATTCCTAACAATGAATATTTATGGTATAGATTAATATTTAAAATTTTCTTAATTCAATTATCCAAGAAGTTATAAGCTCTTTATAATTTAAGATATCCTTAAAAAGATTTTAATTTAAATATATTTGATAAATATAGTTTACTAGAAGTTAAAAATTGGTAAATTGTGTAAATTTTACCAAACAAGACTGCTGATAAGTTGTTTGGCTGATTCAGCTTGTTTTTTATTTAATATTTTTCGAATTCTAAGGTCATTAATAGCATCTTCAAGGCGAGTATCTAAATTCTTCATTTCCATTAAATTATTTTTATCACCTTGAGTTTCAACAAGTTCTATCATTGCATTATCTTTATTCATTAAATCTCTTAACTTTTGCCTGAAACTTGCTTTAACTTTAGTTCGAACAATTTTTCCATTATCAATTAGAATTGGTAATACCGGAGCTCTTTCGGTAGTTCTATTAGTATTAGGATCCAAAAAATAAAATATAAAAATTGGTATACCCACTACTACATTTTCTGTTTTAACTTCAATCGAGTAAGTATTAAAAAAGTTTTGAACATCTGTCATCTCTTTATCTTTTATTGTTTCAAGATTATCCAAAGATAATTGCTTTTCTTGTTGTATTTTAGCGACAATATCTTCAGCAGAAGTTAAATCTTTACTAAGATCACTATGTTTTGCATCAATCTGCTTTTGAACTTCTGAGATTTTACGTTCCAAATCCCGTATTTTTTGTTGATGTGATTTTTCATCATCTGAGATTTCACGTTGCACATTTTTTTTTAATTGTGCAATTTCACTTTTATATCGAGAAAGAGAATTTCCTAAATCATTATATTTTAGTTCTAAATCTTTTAGGCGTTCCTCAACTAAGAATAAATCTTTTTTATCAATAGCGCTTTTTAATTGATCATTACTGTTTTTAATTTTATTTAGATTATTTTGAATCTCGCCTGTTTTGTCATTAATTTTATATTTTCCGCTTTTTACCAACTCTTCTGGGGATGTTTCGACCTTTCTATCTTTTTCTTCTTGTAATTCTTTGTTAAGTATCGCTAATTGTTTCTCTTCTTCACTAGTATCCACTTTTGTTATTCTAATTTTATCTACATCTTGACCTCCTCTCTGTATCCATCTATCACATAATTTTATAATTATATCTTGATAGCTATCCAACATTCTTACGTCTTTTTGGGAAATAAATTCATAAATTTCTTGAGCTATTTTGGCTTGATTTACACTTTTCGCGATAGGATCTCCTTCCAATAAGAAATAGGGATTATTAAAAGAACTTAAATTATATTGATTTATGAAAAAATTCTGAAAATATCCAACTTCAGAAGAAGAAAACAATGCTTCTTGAATAACGATACCCCTTTTAAAATTCTTACTTCTTCTTAAATATGTATTATTATAAGATTGTAAAGAA
>JBHLNY010000321.1:0-3666 GCA_048941065.1 Promethearchaeota archaeon | reverse complement strand
ATTATATAGCAAATGTTGATAACCAATATAAAAAAATCCATTTTATCAGATAATTCCTTCCCAAATTTCTATTAACTTTTTTAAACTTCTAGCCTTAACATTTTCAATTCTATATCTAAATATTTTAATTCTACCAAATTTTTTTTCATCAACCAGATCTACGGTCTTAAGATAATTTAGATGCTTTAAAACATTGTTGTAATTCAATCTCGTCTTATTTATAATTAAAGATATAGTTAATTCTTTATTAATTGCTAATACTTTCAAAATTTTAACTCTAGCCCTTGACCCTAGAAGTTCTTCAATACAATATAGTTTTTCTGGATTATTCATAATCAAATTTTAACGCCATTATGATTTAATGTATTTATAATAATCTTTTCAAATTTAGATAATTCAACATTAGGAATTTCAATAAATGCCTTTCGCCCTTTTATATTTTCACTTGTTACTTTTATTAAAATAAGACTCTCTCTATTAAATTCCTGGAGGTAATTCCACAACTGTGAATATGAACGCGACTTTAATCCTATATTTTCACAAATCATATTATATATTTTTATAATTTCCAAAAAAGAGATGTGGGTACTTTCATTTGCTTTTAAACTTTTAACTATTGCGAGTAAAAAAATTAATTTTTGAGAAGTCATATATTTTAAAATATCCTGAGTTGAAAAAGGAACTAAATCTTGATTTCCAGCTCTAATACATTCGGCAGTAATATATTTTAAGTTTTGACTTTCAGCAATTTTTGCTGCTCTCCATAAAATATTTAATCCATGTCTAATATCACCGTTTTTAACAACAATCTCTGAAATCATTTCGACCAAGTCGTCTGATAGAGCATTGTGATTTAAACTTAAATCAGCCCTATATTTTATAATGTCAAAAATTTGTTCTATAGTATATTCATTAAACCTTATGATATTTCTTTGTAGTGTACTTAATGTACTATGGTCTAAATTATTTAAACATGATATATCCCTTACTATTCCAATAATAGATAATCTTTGTTGAGAATTTATAGCGTCATCATTTATCCTAGTTAAAGAATAAATCAAATCTTCGCCTTTATTTATAAGATAACTTAATTCATCTAGTACAACTAAAAGATGTAAATCATTTTCATTTAAATAGTCAATAATGATTTCTAATAAATCCTGTGGAGAATATCCTCTTTGTGGAAAATTTTCGTTGATTAAGCGAGTAATCTTAATTAAAACCTTATAGCTAGTTCTCTCTTTTCTACAATTAATATGAACATATTTAATAGAAATATCTCTTTTTATTGAAGCTGCTTTTAGAATTTCTCCAAAAAGTTTTACAGTTACTGTTTTTCCTATCCCTGTTTTTCCTGTTATTAAAATTTTTCTTGATATTGAATTTGGATTAGTAATTAACGTTAAAAATAGTTGAGATAACAAGGATAACTCTTTTTTTCTATGTGGCAAATCGTCTGGCACGAAATTAATATCAAGTTTACTTTCATCCTTAAAAACTGAAGGTCTTTTTAATAATTCCTCAAAATAATTCATTATCATAAAAAACAATCAATAAAAATTATATAGTTTTAAGAAAGCTATTGCTTATAATAAAATACAGAGTAATAGTTTTTCATAATGAAAATTTAACCAATTATTTATCGAATATTTCATTTATCTATCTTTCAATGGGGCATTTCTCTTTTTGCAAAGTTGTTTTTATTCAGAAATTTTAATCGAAAAAATTTTTTATTTTTGTCGGCTTTTATACTTAAAAAATCTAATTGTAATTTTTTATCCTCTTAAAAGTAATCCCTTTTATATATAATAATATAATTTCAATACCTAAAAGTAATTTCTGTTAAAATATTTTCTTTATTCTTCTTAATATTTCTAAAAGTTAGAGATATTGCTATTGATATGCTAATTACTATCAGAAAAAAAGAAAAGAGACTTATTTGAGAAGATATCTTATTTTTTAAATCAGCATTATTTTTTATTTTTAAGTTTAAACTGATGGTTTTATTTTCTATAAAATAGTTCCCATTAAAAATTATGTTAATAATTAAATCTTTAAGTTTTCCTTCAGGATTAAAAGATTCTTGAGTAAGATTTATGAATAAGATTCCACTTTTATCTGTTTTATATTCATTAACAAATGTTAAGTTATTGTTATGGTAAATCTTTAAGTTTACACTAGAATCATTGAGAGGTAAAATAGAGTCATTAGAAAAGTAATATAAAAATAACTTTATTATTAAATTTTCTTTTATTGTTATAATATCTTTATACTCAATAATTTCAATGGATAATAATTCCTTTTCAAGGAAGATTTCATATAAAAACTCTGAATTATTATAAATTTTATTATCAACGATTTTGAAAATTAAGATATTTTGTCCAAACCTTAAATGATTTACTGATGAGACGAAAATTTCAATAATCCCTATTTGATTTGTTGTAAAGTTTCTCTGATATAATAGTGATTTATTTGAAAAGATTTCAAAATTAATTTCTTGATTAATTAAATTTGAGCTACTTTCCAATAAGGAATCAAAAAATCTTACACTGAATGAAAGATCTTCTCCATATCTCATATGATTTCTAAATCCAATTAATTCGCATGAAACATCTCTTTTAACAACAGTAATTTCTATTACTTTTAAAAATTCGCCCAAAGGAGGCCCTCCACTTTGATGATAGTAATAAAAGAATTTTATAATGATTAAATTAGTATACTCTGTAAAATCTAAATTCAAATCTTCAATATTTATAGTCCAATTTTTTTCATAAGTGCCAATATCATCATACAATGATGAATTCCAAATGATTTCTTCGAAATTATTAAAAAGTTGAATTTGCACATAAGCATCTTCTATAATTGTATTATAACTTAGATCCCAAGATGCGTTAATTCTAATATTTTCATTAATATAGTACAAATCTTTATCAATTTTTAAGAAAATTAGATAACAATCAGCTCCTTTAACAAAACTAGTTATATTAAAGAGCCCAATAGGAATTAATATTAAAATTATTAAAATATTTTTTTTCTTCACATATTTAATTCCAATAAAAGATATAAAAAGTCAAATATTTAGAAAAAAATATATTTTATCGAATATTATAGTTTAAAAAAAAGAAAATAATAAATCAAGAGTATTTATGGGAAAAGTTAGAACGATTCTAATTAAAAATGTTTCAAAAGAATTAATAAATAAGTATCCAAATGTGTTTAGTATCGATTTTGAAAAAAATAAAAAGTTATTAGATAAATATCTTGAAATAGATTCCAAACATTTGAGAAATAGAATCTCTGGGTATATAGTAAAATTGTTAAAGTTCAGAAATAAAGAATAATCTATTCAATCATAATTCATCATCTTAAATTTAAAAATCCAATTAAAATGTATTAGTGATAAAAATTCAAGATCATATCTCAAAAATGGCAGATCTTCTTAGATCTGGGCATAAAATGTTAAATATGGCGTGTCCCATTTGTAACAATCCAATATTCAAAAAAAGAAGCGGAGAAACTTTTTGTCCTACTTGTAACAGAGAAGTTTTAATTGTTAAAAATAAAAATCATCAAAAAAATCTTAAAATTGAATCAAATATTCAAAAGAATAATATTGAAGATATAAATGTAGTTAAAGAAAAGAGTAATGTATTGCTTTTTTTAAAA
>JBHLNY010000320.1:0-3670 GCA_048941065.1 Promethearchaeota archaeon | reverse complement strand
ACTATCATATCGAAAACTCTTGGAGACACCCCCATCCCCGATTTACCTGTTGTTGCCGTAGCTCCAGAATATATGGAACAAAAAGCAACGATAGATGCTGTTTTCGCTTTAGCATTTGGACTATATACTTATGTAAACCCAGTACCAACAGTCACAGGTGGTCCTGATCTTGTTAAACTTCTTACATTAGATTGTAAGGATATTACAGGCGGTATTTTACATGTCGAGACAGATGCAATTCAAGCAGTAAATTCAATTTTAGAACATATTGAAATGAATAGGAAGAAATTAGGTATATAACATTTTGTCTTCATATAATATTTCTAAATGTATTAATAATGAATATTAATATGGTAAATCCGATTATTCCAATAAAGAATTTGATCGGATCTCCTTTTTCTTTTTCTGGAATAACTTCTCTAACAATTACATACATAATGACACCTGAAATGAAAGAAAAGAAAATAAAGAGGAGTTCTAAATTATGAGGAAAGAGTGAATTTATGATTATGCCAATTAAAATTCCAGTTAGCGATGAAGAAGCCAGAAAGTACTTTTTAATAGGGTTTACTTCATGTTCTATTGTCTCATATATTTCTAAATCAGTAAAAATGATATGAGCCTCAGATCTCTTGGATATAACTGTTCGAAACCATGCAAATATAAAAAAAAGAATCCCAGCTACTAATTCGAAACTTAATAGTCCTACTAATATAAGGCCTACAAGAAAATGATATATATAATCAGTAATATATCTAAAACTAGTTAATTCTTTACTAATATGATTTTGAATTTTTATTTTATAGTGGTCTATTTCATTTTTCATTTCTACTTCTTGTTCCTTCAAAATTATGAGAGTTTGAGAGATATCTTTTAAAGCTGCTTCATCTAATTCTTCATGAGTTAATTCCTTTGTAAGAATGTTTTCCATATTGTCTTCTACTGTTTCTAATGTCTTTTCTTTTTTAATTAGTTTCCGCATTTTTTTCTGGGTTTTTGATTCTACTTTTTGTAAAATTAATTTTTCGGATATATGAATAAAAGAAAACCCTATCAAAACAAAGAGATACTCAAAAAGTTCTGAATGAAATGGAAATTCTGGTAAATTCTTACCAACTTCGGGAAGGACAACAAGAAAAAAGTAAGAAACAGATATTCCTGCTATTAGAGAAGCGTGTAATTTGATTATTTTATATTCATAAGAATCAGAAATAAAAAAGATTACTCCAAAAACTAAAGAAATAATAATAACCGTTATTAGACTGTCTGTCATTATTATTGTTATTATTTTTAAGATTTTTTAAAGTTTTTAATATAAACTCACAAATTAAATATAATTTTTAATTAATCAACTTTGGAATCTTAATTTATATGGTGAACATAAATTCAATTTTTAATTATTACTTCAAATGAAGATATTGCTTCGATGAATATTCGCAGCAGATTAATTAATTCAAATGTCTATAAATTCGATGAAACTGAAGAATTTTGGTTAAATCATCCGATCTTTGAATTTAAAGGATTTTCTGGTAAGGCTGAAGAAAGTTTAAATTTTAATGCTGATCAAATATTTCTTGGTTTAACAAAAGAATCCCTTATATTTTTGAATGATTTAAATTTAGCTAAATCCATAATTAATCCAGATTTAATTATATTTGCAAGTCGTCATAGATCTGAAGCTCAAAGACCTGCTTTTTTAACTCATCTAACTGGTAATTGGAGTAGTAAAGCGGAATTTGGAGGTAATCCTCGCGAATTATCATTGGCAAGTGCACTATTATTTAAAGCCGGATTTTTATCTTTAATAGAAAACTCAAAATCTAAATTATTAACGAATTTCTCAACGGATATTGAAGTGACTCATCATGGTCCTACTACTTTGGAGAAACCATTAATTTTTATGGAACTAGGGAGTACTATGGAGGAATGGAGTATTCATAAAGCTGGTGAGATTGTAGCTAACTCTATTATTAATGCAATTTATAAATATTTAGATTTTAAGAAGAAGAATGATCAATCTATTGCTTTAGGTTTCGGAGGTACACATTATGCGCCTAATTTTCATAGATTAGTAATAAATAGTAAAATTGCTATGTCTTTTATTTGCCCAAAATACTATGTACAAGAGCTGGATAGAGATTTGATTACGCAAATGATAGAAAATACCCTTGAAAGTGTTGATTATTTTATAATTGATTGGAAAGGAACAAACTCTGAAGATAAAAAACATTTAATTCCATTATTAGAAGAATTTGAGATCCCTATTAAAAAGACTAAAGATTTTTAATCGTCAGAAGGTTTGTAATTTTGGAAAAATTAACTGGCTTCATCATTAATCTTTTCATAATATTTTATTAAGTTTTGAAATACATAAAGGGTAGGAGAGAAGCCCTGCGTTGCCGATTTCGTCAAAACTTTAATGAGAAAATCACGATGCTTTACATTATTATCAGGAGTAACGTTTAACTCTCTAATGTTATAAAAGCTACGAACAAATAAAGTTGGCCAATCAATTAGAGCTTGAAGAGTTCGCCCATATTGCTCCTTACCATCTTTACTTAATTCCAATTCCTTATTTAATTCATAAAAATTACTTTTACCTTTCTTTGTAATCTTAATTATACCATCTGCTTTAATTTCTTTCATTATTTTATTCAAATCAGCAGACTTTATATTTTTAATATTTAACTTTTGTAAACTATCTATTATTTCTGAATTTGTCTGGCCTTTTAATTTAATTAATACATAATTTCTTGCAATTATGTTGTATTTTAATGGAACAGATTCATGATCCATCTTATTATATTGTATTAAATTTCCCAAAATTAGTTTTGCAACAAGATATTTAAGAATAATCTGGTCATCTTCAGAAAAATCTTTTTTGAACAATTCAGAATTAAAATAATGATTATATAAAGTTTGCAATAATGATTTTATAGAATAAAATCCATCAACAACAGATTGTTCCACATTTTTTAATACACTAATTCTATAGTTAATATCATCAAGGAATTTTTTTTTATCTAAAGGTATTTGACGAACAATATGAGGTTCACTATTAAGAGGTTTTAAATATTCATCCCATTTCTTTTTGTAGCGATATGATTGAGTTTTAGCTATATTTGAGAGTTTATGTACTACTTCTAAAAGCTTATCTAAAAATAGTTTTTCCGAAACTTCAGTCATCCAAGAAATACCTTAACCTAATTACTTAATTTTTTTTTTTAGATTAATAATATTAAAAACTGAATATTTTTAAACTTTTAAAAAATCAATTGACATAATTTTAATAAAAATTGACTGTTATATTGAATAAAAAGAATTAGTCAATAATAGTTAAAGAGAATTATTTAATAAGGCAGAAAAAAGATGAAGATTGAACATATAGCAGTAGCTTCTCGATCTGAAAATGATTCAGATAAATTTTTTATGGAATTATTAGATTTTAATAAAGAGAGAATTTTTATGGTGTCCTCAGATTTAATGGAGAAATTTTTTGGACTTAAGAAGGAACAAAAAGTCATAAGATATAGAAATAATGATATTAAAGTTGAGGTATTTATAACAAATGATGATAGTAGAACAAAAGATCATTTTACTCATTCTTGTTTGTTTGTGAAAAATCGAAATGAGCTTGTAGAAAAAGCCTCCTTGATGGGATTTAACGTAA
>JBHLNY010000050.1:0-15277 GCA_048941065.1 Promethearchaeota archaeon | reverse complement strand
AATTCTCCTCTTATTTTTTTCTTAAATATTGGTGTTCCTGGAGGAACCATTAATGTTAAAAAAGCAATATACCAAATTCTACTGTCAACAGGACAAATTTTATTGACCAAATCAGCAGATTCTATTGCATGTTTTCGAGAAATTTCAGGGTTATTTCCACCGCCAAGACCATTAATAAAGGTTGCTGAAAGTGTAATGTTAGCTTTCATTAACTTTTTTGACGCTTTAATATAATCCTGTTTAGTTGCATGTTTATTAACGTTTTTAAGTAAATCATCATAGCCTGATTCAAAACCTACATAAGCTATTTTAAGACCGGCGTCCGATAAATTCTTTAAGTGCTCATCAGATTTTTTTAAAATATCTTTAGCATGAGCATATAGACCACATCTTTCTAAATTAGGAAATCTGTTCATAGCATATTCAGTAATTTCTAATAGCTTCTCATACGGAGTTACCATGGCATTACTATCTAAAAAAAAAATTTTTTTTACCTTTTTACTCCAATTTTTTCGTGCTCCTATTTTTAAATCCTTCTTGATATCGATAGTGTCTCTAATCACGAATTTCTTTCGAAGATTAGACATACAGAAGTCACATTGATAAGTACAACCCTCAGTTACTTGAATTAATAACGAATTTGCTTCACTCGGGGGTCTAAATACAGGTTCACAATAGTAGATCTTATCTTCCATTTGCTTTTTCTTTACAAATAAATTATCTTGAAATTAACAAAGTTATTGAGTTATTCTTCATCATTTTCTATTTCTTCTTCATTATCCTCAGGCTTTTTAGGGCAAGATTGTAAATGACGTCCAAGTCTCACAAATTCTTTTCCACAATAAGGACATTTTTGTTTTTCTTTGTTTTCTATTTCACTAGATTCTATTTTTGCTGTAGATTTTTTCTTTTTTTTTCTTTTTGTTCTTGTAGGTAAAACATCTTCTATACTAGCATCATCAGGAGCAAATTCACAAGTTCGAATGTGGGTTGTTAGATCTTCGAATAATTCACCGCAAAAAGGACATTCAATCTCTCCAAATTCTTCAGATTCTTCTATTTCTTCTTTTCCTGCTTTTCTTTTTTCGAATTTTAATGGAATTTCTTCGTCTTCTTCTTCAAATTCATCAATAGTTAGATCTATTTCCTCATCGGCTTTAATTTCTGCAATTTCAAATTCTTCTAATTTAATCTTTTTCTCTTTAATTTTCTTTTCTGCAACTTTTTTGCTTTCCTCATATACTTCTGAGATTTTTTTATTCGTCTGAGAATACAAGCTACAAACTTGACACACATATGCTCTAGTTCCGAGTACTAGATCTCTCTCTGGACAATAACATAAAGGTTGTAAGCTATTAGAGATATCACCTTTAGGAGAGAGATATTTACAAGCTAACTTCCTTGAATATTTAACTTTTTGTTTTCTACGAGGAATAATTATCACCAAAAAAAGTATATAAAATAATTAATCCTAAAATTTAATTTTTATGTTTGTAGAAACGCTATTAGAAAATAAATAGCAAGAAATTAATCAAAAACTAATGTTAATTAAAAATTGAATTTAATTGAATTTAGTTCATTCATTACTTTCTTCTGGATATCTTCATTTTCCAATTTTGGTAATAATTCTTCTATTACATCTTTTAAATCTAGAATTTTTTGAGAGAGCATTTCTGGTTTACTCCACATGGATTTTCTTGAAGGGTGACTCCTTAAAATTGCTTTATTATAATTTTCAATAGCTTCTCTATAAAATAAACAAGCACTTTCCAAATTATTTAGTCTCGAATGATAAATTGTCCCTATTTTATTAAAGCACATACCTGCTCCAGCAAAATCATTAACTTTTTCGAATTTTATAGCAGCATCTCTTATTGTATTTAAAGCATCCTTTAATACCTGGTTTTCTCCTGATTTTAGAAGTAAATATCCTATAATATACTTAGATTCTCCTATGAAATATTCATTTTTTTCTTTCTTCGCTAAATTGTTTAATTCATTAGCAAATTCTTCAGCAAAAACTAAATGATTATTTGAAATACATTTTTCTGATAATTCTCTTAACAAATCTAAAGTTCTTTCAATATCATCAAGCTTTCTATGCTTTTCAATTCCTTGGCGATATTTTTCAATTCCTGTAAAAGCGTCTTTCTCTTCAAAAGCTTTATTTCCTTCGAAAATTAATCGTTCTGCATTTTCTTTTAATTGCTTTTTTTTTTCTTTCTTCTCTTTATCATCATAAAAAAAGTCATCTACATCAAAAATCATTTCTTCAGACATAGGAATTTCCACTAAAAAATCTTTATCTGACTTTGGATATGCATCAGGTGTATAAGGTTCTTTACTAATTGCTTCTCTATAAGCAGATTGCAAAGGTTTTCCTTCAGTTGCTAATGCTGATAATTCAGAGAGAACATTAGCAAAAAAATACTTGGATAATCCATCCACAATGTAATCCACTTTATAATAGTTACTCTCATAGTTTGGATCATTTACATCCATATTTACATTAGTAATTCGGTAAATCTCAAACCCTGTGTCATATTTCGTAATCATATATTCAGTGCCTTCAACCTTTTCTTGTTTTTTCTTTCCTAGTAATGTGTGATCAAATACTAAACCACAAAAATCATCATTTTTTGCTTGGAATCCTAATTGATTAATAAGATCAATATAAGAGAAAAAGAGACCTAAACCTGGATGAGAATGAAACCACCCTATCATGTACAATCCTTTTCCTTCTTTATCTAATTTTTCTTGAATCTCTTCAATAAATCCATAATGCCTTTCATCTAGTTGGACATCTGTTGCGTGACCAAATGTCAGTGCTTCTGCACGTTCGATATATACCAATTCATTATCAGAATATCCGATTAATATCCCATAGATTTCTTTCCAATTTTCTGGTAGAATCGATTTATTTGCATATCTACTTGCATATAAAATTATAGTTTTGTAAGCATCGGCTCTAACAACAACAGGTTTGTTAATCATTTTTAGATGATCATCATTTAATGGCTTTCTTTCTCCTGATGGTAATTCTTTAATATTATTTTTTAATTCCTTATCTTGGTTTGATCTTTTGTTCTCTTCTGACATTTTTGATTCTTCCTTTTTTCTTTATTTATTATTTAATTTTCTAGAAATATAATACATCTATAATTAATTAAAACTATGTATCTTATAGATTTTATATATAAAATAAGCAATATATTAAGACGATTTTAAAGTCATAAACCTCTCTTTTAACCATTCAGCTTTTAATGGTATATTATCTACTTGAGCATTTCCAGGCATTACTTTTATTAAAATAAAATTGCATTCTAAGTCCAAATCTTCTAAATTAGCAACAATATCTTCTTTTTTATCTATTACTTTGATTGATTTAAAGCCTGCACCTTTAGCTATAATTTCCAATTTTGTTTCTTTACTGGTATATGTTTTTTGGTCTCCAGTAGATCCATATGATCCATTATCTATAATTATTAAAGTTAAATTTGGAACACTTGAAGCATTATTAGCTATAGTACTTAGACTGCCGAGATTCATTAGCATTGAGCCATCTCCTTCAATACACCATACTTTTTCATTTGGAAGTGATATAGCTAATCCGAAGGCGATTGAGGTTGCAAGACCCATTGAACCTAGCATATAAAAATTCTTATCTCTATCTTTTATATGATAAAGTTCTCTTGAAGGTGTTCCAAGGTTGCAAACTATTAATTCATTTCTTAAAACACTTACAATTTCCTTAAGAGCATCATATCTTTTTATGACAATTCACCCCATAAAGACTTTTTAAGAAGAATAGCTGCAGATTTTTTATTTTCTTTAGAATAATTAACAGCTTTTTTAATATTATTAAATTTTCCAGTCGAATCTAAAATATATGTTTTAATAGATAAAATTTCTAAAAGCTTTTCTGTAATTTGTCCCATTGGTTTCTGAGCTAAAATTTTTTCTCCTTTAGCACCCCTATGACTCAAAATGAATGTAATAGGTATTCTATATAATTCTAGAAGTGATTTTATAGCATTTACAGAATTTCCTAAACCAGAGTTTTGCATTAATATTGCAGGACTTTTTCCACCGAGGTAAGCACCTGCAGCAATACCTACTCCTTCTTCTTCTCTGGTCACATAAATATGTTGAATTTCATTCTTAAAATCAATGATTTCTAATAAACCCTTAAGCATGATACATGGCACTGAAAGAATTAAATCTATTCCAGAATTCTTAATATTCGTATATAATGTTAAATCTACATTCATAAAACTTCACTTCCTTAGTTTATAAACTTTCAAGATTACCATTTTCCCGATTTTAGTAACTCTTAACTCTGACTTCAAAAAAATATTGTTAAATAATTCCTTTTTTCTTAAAATTACGAATATCCTCATCATTATAATTTAATTTTTTCAAAATTTCTTTAGTATTTTGACCTACCTTTGGAGCTAAATTTTTTATTCTTAATGGAGTTCTTGAATATTTAATTGGGGAAGCCACATTTTTAATTTTTCCAAATTTTGGATGATCTATTTCTATAACCATATTACGAGCTTTAATTTGAGGGTCTTCGCAAGCTTCTCCAAAAGATTTTACTGGCATTACACAGGCATCTAAATTTTTAAATATGTCTATCCATTCTTTTTGGGTTCTTTTTTGGAATTCTTTTTGTAGTTCTTCAAAAACCGTTTCTTTTTCTTTACCCTGCGCAGTTTGTTTCAATTTTAGATCTTCACGTCCTAATCCTTCACATAAATCTCTCCAGAATTTAACCTCAATAACCCCAACAGATAAAAATTTATTATCTTTGGTTTTATAAACAGAATAAAATGGAAAGTCTCCATGTAAAGGATTCTGCGTCTTTATCCCATCATTTAAATCTTTAGAGAAGTAATAGGCTGCTGCCATAGGCATAAAGGAAAATACAGAATCTGTCATCGAAATATCAATAAATTGTCCTTTCTTTTCAGAATTATTTTCTCTTTCAATAATCGCACCTAAGATACCGATAGCTGAAACTAAACCTCCTCCAATATCAGCAGCTTGTATACCAGGGACTATAGGAACCTTTTCTTGATCTTCTTGACCTAAAATTAATCTTTCTTTATTTAAATTCAAAATACCACAAATTCCAATATAATTAAGATCATGGCCCGCGATCTGTTCATATGGTCCATTTTGTCCATAACCAGTTAAAGAACAGCATATTATCGATGGATTGATTGAAGAGAGAGTAATATAATCAATTTTTAATTTATTTGTAACTTTTGGTCTAAAAGTATCTAACACAACATCAGCTTTCTTAACTAGTTCATAGAAGATATCCCTTGCTTTCTCTTTTTTCAAATTAAGAGTAATCGATTTTTTATTTCTATTTAGAATTGAATTGAAAGAACTTTCACGATATCTACCTTTCTGAAAAAAGGGAGGGGGATTAGCATAGGGGTATTTTGGATCTTCTACTCGGATAACTTCTGCACCAAGATCGGCTAAAATCATAGAACAATATGGACCAGGCAACATTCTAGTAAGATCAAGTATGACTATTCCTTCTAAAGGTAAACGTAATAACATAATAATTTAAAAATTAGATTACATAAAAGTTTTCAAAATTTGAATAAATGATTAGTAACATCAGGAAAGTATACCTATTTATCAACTAAAGGTTCTGGATTAATAAGATAATCAGTATTTTTTAAATCAACTATTTTTAAATTCTTAAATTTTCTAAGATTTTGATTTTCTGAGATTTTATTGAACCCTAGATATATACTTTGCAATTTTTTAAGTCTTTCAAGCTTTTTTATCTTATTTAAATTATTATTTCTTAAATCTAAGAAATTTAAATTTTTGAGGTTATCTAATCCTTTTATTTTCCTAATTTGATTATGACTTAGATCTAAGAATTCTAATTTAGTTAACTTCCTTAAGCCTTTAATTTTAGTAATTTGATTATTACTAAGATCTAATCTTTTTAATTTTCTTAGAGACTTTAATCCTTGAATTTTAGTAATTTGATTATTACGAAGGTTTAAAACTTCTAAATTTGGCAACCTATTCAATTGCTTAATTACAGAAATTTGATTATCAAAAAGTTGGAGTGATTTTAATTTTGAAAGATTATTAATTCCTTCTATTCTTGAAATTTCATTATTATTTAGGTAAAGATGTTCTAGTTTTTTTAGATTTTCTAATCCATTAATTTTCCTTATTCTATTATTTTGAATATGAAACGATCTTAAATTTCTTAGTTTATCTATCCCTTTTATTTCCTTAATTTGATTATAATTGATATATATTTTCTCTAAATTGAAAAGCTTATCCAAACCTTTGATCTTTGTTATATCATCAATGTTTTTATTATTTAAATTTATGATTGGATATTTTTTTAAAGGGAAATAAATGTTATTATCGTAATTCACATATTGCATTAATTGCAATAGAGAGTATAATTTAGGATATCGGGTTTTCTCTAAAGCTTTTATTATAGAAATTAAGCAAAATTCTGACGTTTCATGAAGTATTGCCCATTTAATTGGTACATATGATTTATTTGAAAAGTATTGAATAATTACAGTTGCTGCTTTTCCTCTCACATTATCGCTTAAATCGGAAATTAATAGATTCTCTAAGAATTTAAATACTTTGTCGCTATTATAGCCGATTAGACCTAAAAAGTCTATTCCTAAAACACGAGTATTATAATCCTGATGAGGAGTATTTTCAATTACTATTATTAATAATTCAGATGCCTTACATTTACTTAATTTTTTACTTTTATAGTTCTCGTATATTTGTTTAGGTGTAAAATTTGACATGTATTCTCTTTCGACTTATGAATCTGTTAAAACTTGAATATTATATAATATTAATATTTGGTTAGATAAAATCATTAATTATTAGGCATGTTAATGTAAAAATCAAGAAAAAAGAAAAGAAAAGTTTTATAAATCGATAATTTCTGCTTCCATTTTATTTGTATCTATAATAGCAAATGTAGACCTTCCCGTTAAATATCCACATAATTCACCTGGATTCACTACTAATACTCCATTGTCATATTTCTTATTGAGTAAAGCATGAGTATGACCAAATAAAACAATATCAAACTTTCCTGAGCTAGCGATTGCATCAACCGTCTCTTGGTTAGGCATGTGTGAGGCGATTACTCTCTTACCATCGAATTCTGAAATTAGTTCCATTCCGACTAAATCACAAATTTGACCTAAATTTTGTTTTAGAAAAATTCTATCTCCATCATTATTACCATAAACTCCAAAAAATCTTTCTTTTACATTTTCATTTAAACCATCAAACCATCTCATGACAAATGCAGAAATGTAATCTCCGCAATGGATCAATGCATCTACATCTTTCTTATTTATTTTAGATACAGCTTTTAATATATTTTTCTTATGATCATGTGAATCAGATATAACTGCTATTTTCATTTTCACCAACTCATAATATCTTAAAATAATTAATAACGAGATTTTATAAAAAGATTCTTAACATAAAAACATATATTATTTAGTTGTACATATTATTAAATACTATAAATGAGTATGATTTGATTTTAGTATGATTGAAGAGTTCTTTAAAACAGAAAAAGCAATTATTGATGAAGAATTAGAAGCATATTTTGTTAAATTAAATATAGATGAGAAAGATATACTTCTAAAAGATTTTATTACTCAACTTGAGGAGTTTATATTAAATCCAATGGCAAAAAGAATCCATCCCATTTTATTGATAGCCGCCTTTACTGGTATTATTAATCCAATGTATGTAGAAGATCAAATAGATCAAATTCGTAAAGTATCTTTAGCTGTAGAACTATTACATAGTGGATATTTAATTCATGATGATCTCATAGATGACGATGATAAAAGAAGAGGCAAACCAACTTTTCATATTCAATTAAAAAATGAGATAAATAAAGTATTTAAAGGTACACACATCACAAATAAAGATAAATTAGTTGAATTATATGGGAGAGATATGAGCATTTTAGGTGGGGCTCAAGGTTATCTTTTAGGGTTAGATATTTTAAAATCTTCAAAATTCCCAAATGATTTGAAATTATTAGCCATAAATGAATATACGGAAGCAATGGATCAATTAATGAAAGGACAAATAATTGAAGAATACATGGATTATCACAAATTAACAATGTCTTTAGAGCAGTATTTAAATATTGCAGAGCTGCAACGAGCTAGCCTTTTTGAAAAATCAACTCAGATTGGTGCGATTTTAGCCAAGGGAAATTTACATTATCAAATTAAACCATTATCAGAAGCAATGTTAAGAATTGGTCAAGCTTATGCTATTAGAGATGATATTCTTGATATGAAAGAGGATATCAACAAAAAGAAGAAAAAGGTGATTTACATTTTAGCTATCCAAAACAGTGATGAGCTCCAATCAAAAACATTGAATGAAGTATTTAATAAAGAGAGTCTAACTGGTAGTGATGTCAAACTAATAGAAGAAATTTTTGCTGAAACAAACTCAATTATGATTGCAGAACAATTCTCGAAGAACTTGATATCTCAAGCAAAAATCTTTTTAAAAGATATTTATCCCGATTTAAATAAAAAGCAAAAGATCTTTTTTAATGAATTCACTGATTTTATTTACTTAAGAGACTTTTGATTCTTGATTTTATAGGTTATATTACAATATATGGTTTATCTTTTTTTTTAAACATTAAATTGTTTAACTCTTTAAAAACATTTAATACATTATAATTTTCTAAAGCAGATGTATGATAAAATCTATCTATTTGATTTTTTTCTATATAATCAATGATTAGTTCATTAGAGATGATTTCTTTATTAGCTGTTTTGTTCAATAAATCACTTTTACTCCCTACTAAAATTATTGGTATTCGAGAATCTACAGCATAATTAGTTAAATTGTTATACCAGAAATCTAATTGTTCAAAGGAGTTATAATTAACCAAATCAAATACTAGTAATGCTCCATTAGCCCCATCAATAAATTTTGGTATTAAAGGTTTAAATCTTGGTTGGCCTCCGAAGTCAAATATAGAGTTTAGAACATAATCTTCTTTCTTATTATTTAAATCTTTATTATTATAAATTTTCAAATAAATTGAATGAAAATTTATACCAATTGTTAGTGATGTATCAATATTAAATGAATTAAAACAAATTCTGTTAAACAAACAAGTTTTTCCAACGCCAGGTGGACCACAAATCACTATTTTAAAGCTAAATAAAGCTTCTTTATCATCATATCCCATATATCAAATGACACGTAATGAATAATCTCAATAGTTTTTGTACAAATATAATTGAGTAAATAATTAAAAACTTAAATATTTATTTCTTCTAATTTGGCTTATCTTTTCTATAACAAAAAGGAAATATTTAGTAGAATCACATAATCAAATTAAAATCCAACAGCTTGTCCATCTTTACGCCAATCAGATGCCCCTAAATAACCATTATCTAATTTATATATTATTTGAGCACCGCCAAATTCAAAGTAATGACCTTGGGTAACTTGATGACCTTTTTGACTTAATGACATAAATACATTTTTATTGAAACCTTTTTCAAGACTTATCTTTAATCTTTGCATAACTCGCCACCGAGGTGCATCAATGGCTGCTTGAGGATTTTGCCCATAATTAAAAATTCTTATCATCATCTGTAGATGTGCCCTTCCAGATGCGTTTAAACCAATAACTTTTTTTCCATCCCAGATTATTGCGAAAGCATCACTACCAATACCATTCATAGTAGGTTCTACTATTGCTAACGTAATAGCAGTAGCGATCGCAGCATCTACAGCATTTCCTCCTTTTAAAATCATTTACAGTCCAGCTTGAGAAGCTAAGGGCTGAGAAGTAGAAACAATATTATTTGTCAAGACAGGCATTCTCTGGGAGGGATAAGGAAATTCCCAATTATAATTATCATTCAAATAAATTCACTCTAAAATAATGCTGATAATATATAATAATAATATCTAAAAATCCATTTTCCTTTAATATAATTGTAAATAAGTTTGTATAAATTCTTTAATAATTATTTTTAACAATTTCTTATGATAACAAAGATTCCACCTGAGCAAATAGTTATTAGACCTCCAGTAGAGGCTTATTCGGTTCTAATACCTGTAACAGGCGGATGCTCATGGAATAAGTGTAGATTTTGTGGTACTTACAAAGGAGTTTATGGAGTTACTCAAGATTATGCTATAAGAGATGCAAAGGATGTAAAAAAAGACATTGATATGTTTGCTGAAAAAAACTACCATGGTTTGCCTGTATTTTTAGCTGGAGGTAATCCCACATCAGCACCAACAGATTACCTAGTTGAAATTATTAAGTATGTCAGAACTAAGTTAAAAAATGTTAGCCGTGTTAGTTGTTATGCTAAAGCACTAGATATATTAAGAAAGTCAGATGAAGAATTAAAGGCACTAGCTGAAGCTGGATTAGATATAGTATATATGGGGTTAGAAAGTGGAAGTAGCAAGATTTTAAGGGTAATGAAAAAAGGTACTAATGCAGAGTCAATAATTAAAGCCGGGAAAAAAATTTTAAATGCAGGCATAAAGCTTAGTTTATACATTATTTTAGGTTTAGGGAGTCACAAATATTCTTACGAACATATAAAAGAAACAGCAAGAGTATTAACTGAAATTAATCCAACGATCTTTAGATTTAGAACTTTAAATATTTTGCCTGGTACTCCGCTTTGGGATGAATGGAAAGAAGGTAGATTTGAATTATTATCTCCAGTAGAAAATCTGAAAGAAGAAAGAGATATAATAGCGAAATTAGGTGATAATGTAACTTCTCAAGTTTTTAATGACCATGTTAGTAATTATTGTGATCTTGAATCTGTTAATATTAAGCATGATAAAGAAATGTTTTTAAACATATTAGATTCTCTAATTAATGATCCTCGAATTCAAAACCTACCAAGAAGAAATCTAATTCGAATGTAGATATTTTAAAGTGGATCAAAACCAATTTATTTTGAAGATTCAATTATATTATCGATCAAACTAAGGCATTTTTTGTACTTTGAAATGATGTCAATGAAGTAAGTATAGATCTGAGATATACGTTCATAACCTCTTAATTTTTCTAAATGAAATTTATTATCTTCCATTTCTTGCTTCATTTTTTGTAACTCTTTTTCCCATTTCACTGTTCTACTAATAATACTTCTAGAGAATTTAAGTAATAGTAAATCGGCAGAAATTGCGCCGTAAGTAATTTTACCTTTATCCGAAATTTTTGCTTTTTCTATAAGATTATCTTCTAAAAGCTGATTTACTTCTTGAGAAATCTTCCCCGAAGATAAACCTGTAATTCTCTTCAAAGTTTTTTGAGTAAGATATTTTCTTGTAATAAATAATCCTAATATTTTAACAAATAAGGTATCTTTGGTTAAGAACATAGGAGTAGTTAAAAGTTGATTTAGGATATCATCCTCAATAGCATATACTTCAGGAGCAAATGATATCTCACTTACCCTTTCTTCTACATTTTTAGTTTGGTTGAATAATTCCAATGCTGTTTCTATTTGATCCTGCTCAATTAAGTCTTCTACTAGTATATTAAACATAAGTTTATAGAATTTAAAAATATTAGAAAATCCATCAAGTCTTTCTGAAAGATGCTTTGCTCCTTTTTTAGATTGTTCTGCAAATCTTTCTAATTGCACATGTTTATTTTTAAAATAACTCTCTAAAGAAACAAAACTATTTAAGGCAACTTCTAAACCTCTTGTAGTAAAATCTCCCAGATTACCATAAAAAGAATATTTAAACATATGAGTTTTAGGTATTATTTGTTTTTGAATAGTTCCAGTACCGGTCATAACAGATAAATATGTTGATATTGTACCCATTGAAAAACCAGTTAAATTTTTTAAATCCTTTTGAGTTAAACTCTCATAAATAAGTAAATAAGAAGCAATTATCGAAATTTTGGGATTAACTCTTTTCTGTTGGGAAATATCTAAAAGAAATTCTATAATGTTTTCCTCGTATTTTTGTAATTTTTCATTAAACAGATTTATTTGATCCTTATCAGCTGGCATATATGAAATTTTTACTCGTTTTTTATTCTAATTCAATCTATTCTTAATACATATATACATTAACTTTTATATAAATATTTTCACAAGATTTGAAATTTAAAAACATTTAAATATGGTATTTATTTTAATATATTTGGATATCATTTTTAAAGTTCAAATTATGTGAAACATTTAAATATGATAAAAACTATATTATTAGTTGTGCCTAAATTGGATATAAAAATAAAAGAATTTGAAATAGAATTAAATAAAAAGATAAAAAATAGTGGTGTTGAATAAATGTCTAATGATATTGTAATTCAAACCCGAAAACTAACAAAATATTATGGAAAGTCAAGGGGTATTGAGAATTTAAATTTAGAAATTTATAAAGGAGAAATATTTGGATTATTAGGACCTAATGGTGCTGGGAAAACAACTACTATACGTGTACTATTAGATCTTATTCGAAGGACATCAGGTGAAGCAGAAATATTTGGCCTAGATTCACATTTGCATTCAGTAGCAATCCGTCAAAGAATAGCATATTTACCTGGGGAGTTAGGGTTATATCAGGATAAAACGGGACTCCAGAATCTAGAATATATACTTGGACAATATAAAAATCATATTCCTAAAAGTCGAATTAGGGACCTAGCCGACAGATTAAACTTAGATCTTAATAGAAAAATTAAAGAACTTAGTAAAGGAAATAAGCAGAAAGTAGGTATTATTCTTGCCCTTGCACCTGAAGTTGATCTCCTTATTCTTGATGAACCTACATCTGGATTAGATCCGCTAATAACAAATGATTTTTATAAATTACTTCATGATCAACAAGAAGAAACTGGCTCAACGGTCCTTCTGAGCTCCCATTTGCTTCAAGAAGTTGAAAAAGTTGCTCATCGAGTAGGTGTTATCCGTGAAGGCTCACTTGTTGAAGTAGCTACCCTTCAGCAATTAAAACTTATGGCGTTAAAGCAAGTAAGAGTCGAATTTGAGACTATAGAGGAGCTTCAGAAACACTATGATAAGATTCCAACTGAACTTGCAGAAAGTGTTATTTTAAATGAAACTCATATTGAATTTACTATTTCAAGAGATAAATTAACTAAAGCTTTAGAAATATTATCACTAATGCCAATAATTGATTTAGATATTGAAAGCCCAGATCTTGAAGATATTTTCATTAAATATTATCAAAAGTCTCCAAGTGAAAAGGAATTAATTGATAAATCAAAAAAAGTTAGTATGGAGGGGAAATAAATGAGACGTTTTATTAGAGCAGTTAAAGTATCGTTATTAGAAAAAAAATTTATACTAATAATTCTTGGAGGAGTTATTGGATTACTAAGTTATTTCATTATTTATATGGTAGAGGATATGGATCTTTCTGCAATAGAAGATATTATTAATGCATGGCCAGAAGGAATGATAGAATTCTTTGGAGATGTTGATGTTTTTATTAATCCTTATGGATTTTGGAGTTTAGAGTTATTATCTTTTATGTGGTTATATGGTGGAGTATATATAATTTATATGGCGAGTGGTCTTTTGTCAAGAGAAGTAGAAGAAAAAACAATAGATCTTTCCCTTTCCAAACCAATCACCCGAGATCAATTTTTAGGGAGTAAAATAACCTTCCTCTACATATTCATCATGGCGACAATGGGTATATTTTTCCTTATTACTATGGGGGGTATGGCATCCTCATCGAAATTTCAAGTAGAAGGACTTTATTTTGATCGATTATGGTTAACCTATATAGTAGTTGTGCTCTTTCTTGGCGCCTTAGCAATGTTCGCTAAGTTCATGTCTACCATTTTCCTAAACACTAGAAAATCCATGGCACTAGGAGTGATGTTTTTATTCTTAATGTTCTTCCTAGGGGAATTTTACATATATATGGATGAAGCAGTGCAAGATATAAAGTATATTTCAGTGTTTTATTATTTTAATCCTTCTGATTACTTAGTGCATGAGGATTTCGGACTTTTTATACGAGATTTTATAGTATTATATTTCATCAATTTTGGCCTTGTAGTTGCTAGTCTTGTTGTTTTCGAAAAAAAAGATATTCCAATATAAGTTTAAAATCTTTTTTCTCTTTTTTTAATAAAATTAAGAGGATATTAGAACATATTGTTATGATTTAAAATGATTAAAAGATACTATAAGAAAAATTATTGCCCTATTTGTAAGAAAAAACTCCTTCATAACCTTAATGGAACCATGATTTGTAAAATATGTGAAATTGAATGTGTTTTTGATCCTCAAACTGGTTCTATCAGGTTTGTTAATTTCTATGGAAACAGAAAGCAATAAAAAATCTAATAGTAATTCTTCAAGAAATTTTATCCCTTTTATATTAACTCTCATAACAAATTTTATAAGGTACGTTATCTTTATTATTAAATTCAAAAATGTAAAATTTAATTAAAAATCAAATTAAATTTTATCAGCTTAAGATCGGTGATCTTAGAATGACAGATGTTTATAGAAAAAAAACTCATTATAATGAACTTATCGCCACATTTGATGATGTATTGATCTTACCAGGTTTTACTAATTTTACTCCTGATGAGGTAGATATATCTTCAAATATTGGAAAATATCATTTTAATCTCCCTATTATTTCAGCTGCGATGGATACTGTTACAGAGCAGGAAATGGCTATAAAGATGGCTTTAAGCGGAGGTTTAGGTGTATTACACCGAAATGATCCCTATGAAAGGCAATTAGAAATGTGTCGAATAGTGAAGAGAGCGCGATCTTTCGTGATTGATGATGTAGCTACCATTAATCCTAATGCTCCATTAACTAAGGCAAAATACATGATGGAGAACTATAATATAAGTGGTATCGTTGTGGTCAATGAAGACAAGAAGGTATGTGGTATTTTCACTAAAAGAGATATTCCATTCTTTGCCAAAGATTTGAAAAATGGTATTATTAAAAATTATATGACAAAGGATGTCATTTCTATGAAACCTGGAGCCTCAAGAGAAGAAGCATTAAAGATTTTATATGAATCTCGAAAGGAAAAACTTCCAATTATAGATGAGAATGGTTTTTTAAAAGGTTTGATCACAAAAAAGGATTTAGCCCCTGAATTTCCATTAGCTTCAAAAGATGAAGAAGGTCATTTATTATGCGCTTTAGCATTATCTCCAAAATTCCCAGAATCCAGCCATGCACAAAAT
>JBHLNY010000319.1:0-3675 GCA_048941065.1 Promethearchaeota archaeon | reverse complement strand
CATGGGAAGTGCCATAATCCCAGAATTATTAGGGTCATTAATATGTGGTCCAATAACTTCGCACAATTTTTTCAAAAATGGACCCATCATATCATTATGGAATGCTCTTGAGGATAAGGTTACCTTATCAGCTTGTTCTTTAAGAGCATTAATTATCTCAGGGTGGCAATGACCCGTATTTTGACTCGAATATGCTGATAAACAATCTAAATATTTCCTATCTTCCGGATCATATACCCAAACTCCCTCAGCTCTAGAAATTACGACTGGAATTGGGTGATAATTATGAGCACAATATTTTAAATCCATTTCAATAAAGTCTTTTGATGTTGGCATGATGTTTTTCTTTTCTTCCTATAGAAATATCTTACTATTTAATTAAATGAATATAATCATTAAAATTTTAGATTTTTTATAAATAAAATTCTGGGAATTCGGTGGGATTCTAAAAATTCATATTAATTCTTACAAGTTAGTTTTTTAACACTTAAGTGTATATAATAAATTATTATACAATTGATTTTACAAATTTTTAATATATCATAGGTTATTAAATGTTTGACGAACTAAACGCTATAATATCAAAAGTTGAAGGAAAAGGTGCTGATTTTGTTGAAGCGCGTTATGATGAGCTCTTAATAAGAACTATAATAAAAGAAAATGAGCGAATCCAAGAATGTAAAACTACGAAAAGGACAGGTGTTGGATTTAATGTGTACTATAAAGGTGCTACTGGCTATGCATTTTCAGCTGATTTATCTTCTGTTGCGTTAGAACAATCTGCTACAGATGCTTTTGGAATTGCTAAAGCAAGTGCCCCAGCAATTAGTATTAAAGCAGAAATTGATCCTTTAGATCCAATAACGAATATTCATCTTAAACCAAAGATCCGCGAACCTGCATGGTTGACAGAAATGAATGAAAAAATGGACCTATTGAGTAGAATGGAAAATTCTGCAAAAGAATACGGTGAAAATATTGCATCCTTGAAAGTAAATTATGGTGAATTATCAGGAGAAAAAATATTTATTAATTCAGAGGGAACTGAAATTCATTGGCATCCTTTTCTTTTAGATGTAAGATGTATAGTAACAAGTAAAAATCAACAGGGAGACTTAATGACGGCAACAGATGTAAGAACAGGATCTATTGGATTAGAACACCTTAAAATGAAGAGTTTCACTCCTGAAGATTTAGGAATGAATGCAGCATTATGGGCTAAAGAAAAAATGACAGCAAAAGCTGCCCCAGCAGGAAAATTTAGAACTCTTTGTGAAAATACGCTGGTTGGAGTTCTAGCCCATGAGAGTTTTGGCCATCTAACTGAGGGTGACTTTGTAGTCTCAAAAGGTAGCCCCATTCATGATAAATTAGGAGAAACTCTAGGTTCTGAGTGTGTTACCATAATCGATGAAGGAATAACCGCTCTCGGTGAAAATATTTGTGGATTTTGGCTACCGTATGATGATCAAGGAGTTAAAACAGGACATAATGTTCTTATTGAAAAGGGAATATTAAAAGAATTTTTACATTCAAGATCCACAGCTAAACTACTAAAAGCAGATCCTACGGGCAATGCTCGAGCAGTAAATTTCACATTTGCTCCTATTCCAAGAATGAAAAACACATATTTTAAACCTGGTGATCTTACAGAAGAAGAAGCATTAAAACAACTGGGTACAGGTATTTATGCTATTCAAACTTTAGGTGGACAAGCTGGTCTAGATGGATCGTTCTTATTTAAAGCTGTAAGAGGTTATTGGATTGAAAACGGTGAAAGACAATATCCTTTAAAGGATGTTACCCTAACTGGTAATATTTTAGAATTTCTTCAAAATGTACAAGGCGCTACAAAAGATTTAATAATTTTTTCTACCTTTTTTGGTGGTTGTGGAAAAGATGGGCAATATCCTTTACCCGTTGGAATTGGTGGTCCAAAATTATTGATTGATAACGTTCGTTTTGGAGGTGAACAGTAAAATTTTTGTAGATTTTAATGATTGGGAAGCAAGTCTTCTTTCAAACATTGATCGTGGATTAAAATTTGGAAGATCATTAGGGATTGATGCACTTGAATTATATTTGACTAATTCTCGATCTTTAAATATTAAAATCAAGAGTGGAATGATCGATGGAACTCAAGGAGGTAATATCGGTGTAGGTTGTCGTTGTGTTACAGGTAAAAAAGTAGGTTTTGCATCTGCTTCTGGAATTACGGATACAGCAGTAAACTTTGCAGTAGAATCTGCTTTTAAAGTCTCTAAAACACTTACTAAAGAAGACGAACGATGGACCGATTTTGTACAAACCTCTGAAAAGGGTAAAGATGGCAGGATTGATGACTCTGTTCTGGAAATTAGTAGTGAAGAAGTTGTAAATGGGGCTAATTTGATTTTTAAAGAGGCAAAAGAATATGATTCACGAGTTTTATCAATGGAAGGGATGATTACAGTCGGATATGGAGCATTCGCAGTTGGAAATACAGAAGGTCTTTCTAAATCAAGTAGAACTACTTTTGGCTTAGTGCAAGCAGAATTCGTAGCTGTTGAGGATAATAAAAGTAAAATGGGCGTTAATATTGAAATAGGGCGTGGAGTGCCGAAATTTGAAGGATTCGGAAGATCTGGCGCTGCAAAAGCAGTCAAATTCTTAGACTCTATTCCTTTAAATCAAACAGGTCAAATGAATGTAGTTTTTAATAACTTAGCTGCGGCTCAATTGATATGGCAAGGTTTATTTAACAGTGTAAACGGTCAGAGTGTTGTTGAAGGAAGAAGTTCTTTTGCTAAGAAAATTAACACCCAAGTAGGAGCCCCAATTATAACAATTTATGACGATGCTCAAATTCCGGAAGATCCTAATATGGTTGCGATTGATGATGAAGGCTATCCTCACAAAAAAACTCTAATTATGGAAAAGGGAGTCTTAAAATCCTTCATTTTTGATCATTATTATAGTCAAATTTGTTCAACAGAGAATACGGGTAATGCAAAAAGAAGAGGGCCTCAAACTTATGAGTCATTGCCGTTTATAGCTCCCACAACTATCTCAATTGTTCCAGGCAAAAAAGATCTTGAAGGTTTAACTGCTGAAATCGAAAATGGAATTTTAGCTACAGATTTACTCATGGGAATGGGCCATTCTGATATAATTTCTGGAGATTTCTCAATTGTTGCTCCTAATTGCTATAAGATTGAAAATAGAGAAATTACTAAACCAATAGAACCAATAACTATTGCGGGGAATCTATATAAGGCGTTTAATCAGATTATTGCTATAAGTAATGAAACAGAATTAACTCCCTTTGGGAAAATTCCTTCCATTGCATTTGAAGGTTTTACTGTTTCCGGGTAAAGATCTAATAAATTATCTAGTTTGTAATATTAGAAGAAATTAAGCTTATTTTTTCAAATACTTTACTTTGTTCAATTGTAGAAGTTTAAAGAAGAGCTGTCTTCTAAGATCTTCTTGTCTATTCTAAAAATTTTTATGAAATCAAGTTTAAATTCTCAAACTATGAATATTAATCTTATAAAAAAAAGACTTATATACTAATTTATCAAAAGTATTATTGCATAAAATTTACAAAAATGAATATCTAAAATTAAAGTGAGTAATGAAAATGAAAAAAAAATTATGGATTATTTTGTTATCTTTTATGATAGTGTTTTTAGT
>JBHLNY010000318.1:0-3679 GCA_048941065.1 Promethearchaeota archaeon | reverse complement strand
CCTTTAGTATATCCTTCTGATTTCAATTGTTCGATTAGATCATCATCATGTCCTTTTCCCATTATTATAAACCACCCTCCTTTAAACTTTTCTGGATTATCAAAAGCAAAACTCTGTAATATGGTTAAAGGATTGTTCTGACACCCTTCTCTACATAATAAATCTTTTCCTTTAACAATTTTAACATTTTCAGGAAATTTTTGAAGCAAATTCCAATCATAGATTTCTTTATATTCTTCTAAATCCTTTCCAAAAACTCTAATTTTGTTTAAATCACCTTCTCCTAGTCCACGTTCATGTGCTAATTTTAAATGTGGAATTTCATCAATTTTTAGACCAAAAATTCTTGCTCCTACCACATCAACAGCTAAAGTATCTCTACCGCCAATTAATATATTAAATGGTATGATATGAGTATCTTCCCATGCAGAAGGCGGATAATGTCCATAAATTGTACCTTCAGTTCCATCTATAAGAGTTAAATCTGGTTTTATCAATTCATAAACATCTACTAATTTTGAATGGAGATTATAATTGTGATCCTTCCCACGATCTGCATGTTGAGGAAAACCCCATTGATTTTTAATACCCAAAGTCACAACTGCCATACTATGAGTTTTTAATTTTGGTAAATTTATATATGTCATGGAATCTCTATTTTCGATAATCTTAACTATTGTCATTGGTAATCTGAAAGTCATTAAATTATATCCCTTAGAATTTTCTTTTGCCGAAGGTTTGCCTTTAAATTCATATATTTTTGTATCCTCTTCATCCAAGTAAATTATTTTTGCTCCCGTTTTTTCGCATACTTCTTTATATCCAGTAACAACAAAAACAATCCTAGTGAAATTTCCTTGTGTGCAATTTTCCATTACATAAACGTCTGCTCCTAATTCTTTTAAATACAATATGACAGCTTCTAAAACTTTTGGTGAGGTATAAGTGTGTTTCTTAAAATGAATACCATTCACTTTAATATACACTTCCTTGGAACTCTTGAGAAGAGGTAGATTACTTTTCTCAATATATGAAAAAATTTTATTTACTGCTGATTTAATCCCTTTATCTGTATCTTCAATATAGACTTCTGTCATAATTTTTCACATTCATTTATAATAATTTCTTAGAGTTAATGCTTTATATTAGTTACTTTGAACAGCCTAAAATGTCATAAAATGTTATTTTATGAACATACCCAAATTGGGTATATCTGAATGATTTAATTGGTATGATTTGACATATGTCCAGAATGGACAACATTTAAATATGATCATTTCTATAATTATATTAAGTATTTTTATCTTTGATTTTCAATTTTAAAGGTGATAAAGAAATGTTTAATAGAGATATAGATCAATTTAGGTTTGAGAATGACCCACATAGGTTTATGGGACAGGGTCCCCCTGAAAATCATGGTCATCCCCATTTACCACCATACGGTGGTCCACCACCTTTTGGATTAATGCCACCATTTTTCCACTCACATTTCAAATTTCCATTACCATTTGGTAGAGAATTATTTCAAGAGGTAAGGGATTATTTAGTTTTACTAATAATTTCTGAATATCCTGACGGTATAACTGGTTATCAATTACAAGAGAAGTATAAATTTCCTAGAGGAACACTTATTAGAACTTTACAAGATTTAGAAGTAAGAAAATATTTAGAAACAAAAGAGGAAATAATAGATGGACGTGCAAATAAATTTTATATAATATCAGAATTAGGAAATAGCTTTCTGGAAGAATTAAAACTAAAATGGGCGAATGTTTTTGGAATGATGGGTGAAATAAATCCCCCTATGGGATTAAAAATGATGATTTTTGAAAAAATAAAAGAATTTGAATCTAAGGATGATGCTATTGATTTTTTCAGAGGGATAAGATCTTGGATGAAAAGTATGCTACAACGTATTGAAACGAGAATTGAGAAATTTAAGAAAAGTAAATTCGATCTAGATAAAATAATCGAAGAAATTGAAAAATTGGATGATTTAGACCGTGAAAAGATCAAAGAGATGATTAATGAAACCATTGAAAGATTTCAAGAGGATCAATAATAATGAATAAAAAGAATCAAGAAATTTTGATACAACTTAAAAATCTGACCAAAAAATTTGGAGATTTTTATGCTGTGAAAGGAGTTAATTTAGAAATAAAGCAAGGTGAAATTGTGGGCTTTCTGGGACCTAATGGAGCCGGGAAATCTACTACTATGAAAATGATGGCATATTTACTAACTCCTAATGAAGGTGAGATTTGGATACGAACGAATGGTAAACTTAAGAAATTGACAAGAAATAACAAAGATTACCTCTTAGATAATATTGGCTTCCTCATAGAAGTTCCTGCTTTTTATGGAAAAATGACTCCTAAAGAAATCCTGAAATATTTCGCAAAATTGAAAGGTTATCCACGTGTAAAGTTAGATGAAAGGATTGATACTGTGCTTAGCATGTTAGGAATGTTAAAATGGAAAAACAAAAAAATTGGTACTTTTTCTAAAGGAATGCGTCAAAAAATTGGTATTGCTTCAGCAATTATTCATGATCCGGATATAATTGTCTTAGATGAACCTCAAACAGGCTTGGATCCTGGTGCGAGGAAAGAAGTCCGTGATTTCATTTTGAAGCTGAAGAAAATGGGAAAAACCATATTTCTTAGTAGTCATTTACTTTATGAAATTAGTGAAGTGGCAGATAGAATTGCTATAATCAATCATGGAGAATTAATTGCTTTTGATACATTAGATAATTTGGAAGGAAAAGCGAAAAAAAGTGTTATCCATTTTGAGTTATTGAATCCCCCAAATGGTAAAGTTGATGATTTTATAATACATCTAAAAACTTTTATTACTCCACTAACAGGAATAGCAGAAGAAGAAAGCTGGATAAAATATGATGACAATAATAAAGTTTTCCAAATATATTTTAATGGAAATCCTAAGAATCAAACAGATATTCTAAAAGCTCTCCTAGATAATGGCTATGAAATTTTAGAATATTCAGTGCCTAAGGCAGGTCTTCTTGAAAATCTGTTCATTGAACTAACAGTAGTGAATGAAATAGGAGGTATCTATAAATAATGGTATTAGAAAGTGAAGAAATTGGATTTGATATAATTCCAATAGAAAAGCAGAGAGCTGGATTAAAGAGAAATATCACTCAAATCAGAGATACCATTACTTTTGAATTTAAGAAAAATTTGAAGAATTTTTCCCTTATACTACTAATATTTCTAGGAATTTTTATTCTTTTCTTGACAATTCAAGAGCTACAAGCTCTACAAGGTAAAGAATTGCCAGCTGACCCCATTATTTTTATTAAGGATTATTTAGCAATGTTTGGATTTATGATCATAATAAGCACTGCCTTATTTGGGGGTTCGATTATTGCCGAAGATTTTCAAAAGCAAACAGGAAATCTATTATTCCCAAAGATAAGTAAAACACGTCTATTAATTGGTAGAGTAATTTCACGATATATTCTAAATGCGATATGTGTTTTCTTTTATTATATGCTAATTGGAACAATTACTTTCATAAAATATGGGGAGATTCCTATAGTTATCTGGGGATCAATGGGTTGGGCTTTATTATACACTTTCTCATTATTTACATTTGTAACTTTTATGAGTAGTATAATGAAAAGTTCAACTGCAGCTATTATCGTCAGTAT
>JBHLNY010000317.1:0-3721 GCA_048941065.1 Promethearchaeota archaeon | reverse complement strand
TCATGTTCTATTTCTGCAAAAACTTCCATTTTTGTAATACACCTCTAATTCTATGTTTTTTAAGTAATTATTTTTCCTCTAATTAATTAATTACTATTAGTAAATTTAAAAAATTTGATAAGAAAATTTATATTTATTTTGACAATTTTTTTTATCAATTTATCCATTTTAACAATTTTTTTAAATATTAATTAAAAAGCTTGAAATATAAAATAAAAAGGAGTTATAGAAATTAAAAAATCATTCATAGGATTTTTAACCATAAAGGGAAGGCTCTTTAATATCTTCTTCATAAGACATCTTTGCCCTTTTAGCGTCTTTTGTTATTTTTTCTATAGCTTTTTGGAAATCCTCATTTATGACTTTTATTTTTGTAAAAGTTGATTTATCGCTTTCTTTAATCCCTGCTTCATAAATTCCCCTACGAATTGCTAATAGTGTAGCTTCTTCACAAATTTCCTGAATGTCTGCTCCTGTATATCCTTCTAACTTCAAGGCTAATTCACCTATATTGACATCCTGATTAATGGGGCGATTTCGAAGATGAATTTCAAAAATTTTAATTCGAGAGGGTTTATCTGGCAGAGGAATTTCAATATGTCTTCCAAATCTGCCTGACCGTAATAAAGCTGGATCTAATAAATCTGGTCTATTAGTAGCAGCAATTAGAATGACATCTCTTAATACTTCCAAGCCATCCATCTCAGTAAGTAGTTGTGCAACTACTTGTTCATTAACCCTAGACTCAGATGATTTACTTCGTTTTACAGCAATAGCGTCAATTTCATCGAAAAAAATAATACAAGGCGAAGCAGCTCTAGCTTTATGAAAAGTTTTTCTAACAGCTTTAGCACTTTCACCAACCCATTTTGACAAAAACTCTGGACCTTTTACTGAAATAAAATTAACTTCAGCTTCATGAGCTAAAGCTTTTGCTATTAAAGTCTTCCCAGTTCCAGGAGGTCCATGTAATAGAACACCTTTAGGAAAGTTTGATTTCATATATTTATAAAAATTGGGATACTTTAATGGCCATTCAATAATTTCTCTAAGTTGTTGTTTAACTTCATCTAGACCTCCAACATTATCCCAAGATTCATTAGGTTTAGAGATAAGCACTTCTCTTAGGGCAGAAGGCTCTATACTATTAAGTGCATCTAGAAAATGTACTGCTCTTATTTTTAATTTAGTTAATATTTCTTCTGGAATGGGTTGATCTAAATTTAATACAGGGATCAATTCTCTAATTGCAAGCATTGCGGCTTCCTTCACTAAAGATTCAATATCTGCGCCCACAAATCCATGAGTTTTTTCAGCGATTAAGCTTAGATCTATATCTTTATGTAATGGCATACCACGAGTATGAATTAATAATATTTCATATCTTCCTTCTGTGTTTGGAACACTAATTTCAATTTCTCGATCAAACCTACCAGGCCTTCTTAATGCTATATCAACATTATTAATCTGATTTGTTGCTCCAATTACAATTATTTCTCCTCTCTCTTCAATACCATCCATTAGAGAAAGTAACTGAGCAACTACTCTGGATTCAACTTGGTTTTTCCCTTCTTCTCTCTTAGGAGCAATTGAATCTATTTCATCAAAAAATATTATTGAAGGCGCTTTTTCTTTAGCTTCTTCAAATATATTTCGCAAATTTTCTTCACTTTGGCCAAAAAATTTGCTCATTATCTCAGGACCGCTTACAGATATAAAATGCGCGTTAGTTTCATACGCAACAGCTCTTACAAGTAAAGTTTTTCCCGTACCGGGAGGACCCTGCAGTAATACGCCTTTAGGAGGGTCAATCCCTATTCTTTTAAATAATTCAGGATGCCTTATTGGTAATTCAATCATCTCTCGAATTTTTTGAATAACATTATCTAATCCTCCAATATCCTCATAAGTTACACGTCCCCGGATTTTTTCCATTTCTTGCTCTAATTCACTAATTGCTTCATATTTTACTCTTATCGGTTGTTTATCTATTAAATCCTTATATTCCTTGGTTGTAAATTTAATTTTTGTATCTAGGTGGATTCTAACAGCTTCTACATTTGGTGTATAATCAACAACAACAAGATCCACTCTTCGACCCATAGCATAAAAACTTAAACAATCTCCCTTGGTAATTACTCTGTTTTCTAATTTTCTCGCAAGTTGTTGAGTACCTCTTAATAAATAAGATTCATCTAATCCAGCAAAAGTTAAGCTATCTGCTAAACCAGCTTCGATTTTTTGAATTTCTACATAATCATCAATTGAAACATTAATATTTCTTCTTAATGAAGGATCAATCCTAATAATATTAGTATCTTTGTCATCCTCCTTTCCAGTTGATAACAGTGCCGCAGTGTTTTTGTTATTATTTGGATTTATTATTTTAATAATATCTCCTGACTGAAGTTTTAATCTTTTAATGATGACAGGATCAATCCTGATAATCCCTCTTCCAGCATCTTCTTTAAATGCATCTTTTATTCTCAATTTTAGCTTATTTTTTACTTCGCTAATCATATTCTTCACCTTAAGTACCTTCCTAACATATCAATTATAAATTTAAAAAAAGTTTAATATGTAGAATAAATGGAATAGAAGTTTGTTATCTTTTATTTGTTTGATAAAAGGTTCTTTGCAACTTCAAAAGCATAATTGAAATCATAGATTTTTAAACCTTTAGTGTTTGCAGCTTCTTTTAATATTTGACCTTCTGAGCTCGCTTTTAGTTTTCCTAAAGCTAATGCTCCTATTCCAAAAATTCCAGGAAAAATTTCATCATTAAAATGTTTTGGTTTTATACCTCCAACTCCATATGGTGGAACTAGGTTGATATCAATAACAATTTTTTTACCATTTAGTTTTTTCATCAAATCTTCCGATAATACTTCGATACCTGCTGCTGCTAAAGACCAAATTACATCAGCGTTTTGAGCAACATCAAATCTTTTCTCAGGATTTGGGGCAAAAATTCCCTTTATTGGAATAACATTTTCTCCGGCTTCTTTTGTTAATTCCTTAACCAAATTTACAATAGCCTCTTTATTTGATTTATCCCATGTTTCTACCATATACATATTACATCCAATTTTTGCTCCTAATATAGCTGCGATTCTCCCAACTGGACCTGCACCATATATTACGACTTTTTTCCCCTTCAAATCTGAAATATTATGCATATTTTTAGCAATATCGATAGTCATTGCAACTACTGCAGATGCTGTAGTATGTGAACCACGAGGATCAATTATCACAGGACATTCAAAAGGAGGAACAAGCGAACTTTTTACAGCTTTAGCAATTTTTTCACCTTCTTTTACATTAGACCCCCCAATAAAAAAAGTGGTAGGCGCTTTAGGTTTTCGTGAAAAAATGGCATCTTGAACTAACTTTGGAACTTGGTCAGCAGTCATTCTGCTAACTGGAACTACGATGTCAAATCCTGCATCATAAGCCATATTTATATCGAATGGAGAAGCATTATCATCTGTATCAAAAAAATAACAAATTTTATCTGAAGTATCTTTTTTCTTGATAATAATTGGAGTCAATTCGATAATTGATTTTCTTCCAAGAATTGATTTAATTTCTACGTCTATATCTTCCTTTTGCATTTTTACTTACACCTCTTTAAAGTTTTTTATTTTATAATTATTTAGAGCTCCAGTACAATATCATTTTCAAGCTCCTCTTCTATTTCTTCTATTTTAATAGCACGTTT
>JBHLNY010000316.1:0-3721 GCA_048941065.1 Promethearchaeota archaeon | reverse complement strand
GTTTCTTCTAGGTCTATATTTTCAAAATCATCTCCAATTGAATATGGTCTTACAATATTTATTGGAATAGGTCCTGTTGTAGCACTTCCTAATCGTGCTCGTGAATAATATATACCCAAATCAATTAACATTTTTTTTGCCAATTCTTTAACTTTTTGTTTTGTCTTTTCTGGTAAATCTTTACGATGAATAAACCATTGCTTAAGTAAGTTTTCTCCACTCCCAGCTGATAAGCATGAAATCATTTTATCTTGTGCTTCTTGACCCCCAATTTGGGAAGCTCCTTTTAAAGCTTCACTTAAATTGAAATGTCCTAGAGCACCTAAGGCATCTCTATTTTCCGAAGCTAAAGCATTAGCAATAAGTTCTTTAATTCTTTCATAATTTAATTGATCTTGAATTTGATTCATCAAACTGCTTAATCTATGAAAATCAGCTTCACTTTTTTCGACTAATTTCTTTAGCAGCTGATAATTTGGTTCGATTAGTTCAAAAATTTCATCCTCAGGCATATCAAGCTCTTTCCCAATTCTTTTTATATTCTCTGATTCAGGCTTTAATCCAATTTTTCTTAAGAATTCAGTTACATCTCTTAACTGGGAAGGTGTTTCACAAGATTCTAAAGCTAAAGAAGTTAGGTTTGGCAGTTGTTGAGCTATCTTTTGACTACAATGCATATTTGCACAACTATTCATAAGTTGTTGCATTTGATGAGTTAAGGATTTAAATGCCTCAAATTTTTTGTTTTGATTTGATGCATCTGATATTGCATTTTGAAGAGCTTGGTTAAAAAGAGAGTTCCATGATTTATTAGCAAATGCACTTTTAGTTAATGTTTCTAAAGAAAGATTCATTTGGGACAGAGCTTTTTGTTCATTAAATTTATCAAGTAACGAAGTTCTGAGATTTGTACCAAAATACTGGTCTAATGAATTAGCTAAGTTAAAATTATGTTCAAAAGAACTATTTTGTAAAGAGTTATTTAGTACATTTTCTAGATTAAATTTAGGAGTTTCTCCTAAATTTTTTGCTGCATTAAATAGTTGATCTAAATTGTTTATATGATTTTGAAGTTCATTCTTTAAATCTTGTAAAGAATTTTTTGGAATGGCATTTGTTTCATTTAAATATTTTAATGTTTGTATTAAATCTTCAAGATTTCCTGAATTGAGTAAGTCATTTAAATCTTCAGAAATATTTTGTTTATTAAGAGCTTTACTTGTAATTTTTTCCCATGTACGTTTGGATTTTTCTTGGATCAAATCATTCAAACCCAAGGAATCACCAGCTTTTAAATCTTTAGGATCTAATGAATTAATCTTTTGCATTAACCTATTTTTTGCTTCTTCTATTAGTTTATCTAAAGAAGTTATTTCCTCTTTATATAACTCTGAATCATCATTGAAGAAGTTAAGAGCCGATTTATATGGATTTTCTTCTCTTTTTTTATTTAATTCGTCGAAAAACTGTTCTAACTGTTCGATAATATCTGTATCAACTGATTTAGTTAGTTCAATTTCATCGATTAAATCTTGGAGTTGATCTAACTCTGTTTTTAGCTCAGCACTTATTAATTCTTCTCCAGTTTCATTAATGGAACTATCATCAAAAAATGATTTCATTATATCTTTTTTATAATTTGGAAAAAGAATCTCGAAAGCAAGATCTCTTGCCAATTTTTGATTATCTGGAAATGAAGTGACTGTACTAATCTCAATAAAATCATTTGGTGTAACTGATCCTTTACGATAATATCTTGACAGTATTAATTTTGGGATCGATAATACTTGCCTTGAAGACGGAATTTGTACAATATCAGGATGATTCCTCATTCTCCTAATAAATTCAACTGCAAATTCACATGGATTCTCGGGAAAAACCCCCAACCAATCAACCTCCTAAGGTTTTGTGAATAATATTTTCGATAATAGTTTCGACTTTTACTCCCGGTTTTGGTTTAATACTTCCTAGTAATACGTGCTTGGCAATTTCAGATAGGTAAATGTATACAGATTCTTTTTCCTCCGCTTTTTTCTCTTTTTCTAGGAGTCTTTTTCTACCTAACATTTTTGCTATAGCAATTCCTGCTCTTATTGATGCCGGAACTTCAATATCAATTTTATTTTGTCTAGTTTCTTTTATAATTGAATATATTAATTCTAATTCAGATTCTTCTATAATGAAATGTTCTGGTAGATTAATTCTAATAATATCTAACTCAGTAGACTTATCAGGGTATGTTAATTTGATCCAAACCTTAATTCTATCTTTTAATGCTTCAGATAATCTATGAGTTCCTGAAAGTTCTTCAGGATTCATAGCACATATGAAAAAAAAGTCGTTATCTGCTTTAATTCGTCCAAGGTGAGGAATACTGATTGAAGCCTCCTCTAGAGGTTCTAATAACGTGTTTTGTGAATACTCTGTTGCCCTATTAATTTCATTTGCAAGAAAAGTACCCCCTTCTAACATAGCATTTAGCAGAGGGCCTGGATTAAATGCTTCTAGCACAAACCCTTTTTTCAATGTAATAGCAGGGTCAAATGACCCTATAAAGTGTGAGGGCTTTATACTTTCATCCATAGTTAGCCAATTAAAACTCTTATTTTTATTTTCTTTAGCTCTTAGACTTGCGAAATATCTACATAATATTGTTTTTCCTACACCTGGTGGTCCAACTAGCGCTGGAAATAAACTCGTCGCCTCTGCGTCTCTCAATAATTCAAGTGCTTTTCCATATTGCCCTGATAAAACGATATCTATTTGTTCTTCTGATATGTCTTTGATAAGGCGCTGGTTAAATAATTCCTCGAATCTTTCTTTATTTATCATTTTCAATCTCAATTGAATTGTAAAAATGTAGTTCTTTTCATTACAAGAATATTAAGTGTTAGATAATATAAAACTTTAAAGTTAATAATTTAAAGTTATTATATCTTCTTAGAATATTTTAAAAAATCATAGAAGGTATTTATTTAAATTTATTCAAAATGATAGATCCTTATTTTATAGACGGAGATTTCACTTTATACCATGGAGATACTTTGGAAATCCTCATTCAATTTGAAGATAAAAAATTTGATTTAATTTATGCAGATCCTCCCTATTATCTTTCAAATGGTGGCATTACGTGTTCTGGAGGGAAAATGGTTTCAGTTAATAAAGGCGAATGGGATAAATCTAAAGGTTTTGATGAAGATCTAATGTTTTTTGATTCTTGGTTAAAAGCCTGTAAAAGGGTGTTAAGAGAAAATGGGTCTATATGGATTTCAGGAACTTTACATGTTATCTACAAGCTTGGATATTTATTAGAAAAAAATGGTTATGATATTATTAATGATATAATTTGGTTTAAACCCAATGCACCACCTAACTTATCATGTAAATATTTTACACACAGCCATGAAATAGTTTTATGGGCTCGTAAATCTAAAAATGCTTCTCATACTTTTAATTATGAAAAAATGAAAATTTGGAATAATCCTAAAGATAAATTAAAGAACAAAGATAAACAAATGAGAAGCGTTTGGTCAATACCATTGATTCCTAAGGAAGAAAAAGAATTTGGTAAACATCCTACTCAGAAACCATTAGAATTGCTAAATAGAATAATTTCATCTTCTTCAAATAAAGGGGATTGGGTCTTAGATCCATTTGTGGGGTCTGGAACTACAGGAGTTGTGTGTAGTGTTTTAAATCGAAAATTTATTGGTATTGATTC
>JBHLNY010000315.1:0-3725 GCA_048941065.1 Promethearchaeota archaeon | reverse complement strand
ATCCCCAGGTTCAAGGTTGCGGAGTGCCACGGCAAGCTGGCGGCGCGCGGCCTGTGTGCCGGTCCCATTCTCAGCGCCCCGGACGGCTACGCCGGGGCTCAAGGCTACGTCTATTCGCCAGAAAGTGGCCGACTCACCATCGCCGACCTGGCGGAGCGAGGTGTGGATCTGATCAAGCTCGGCCTGGATCCGGGCGTCAACCCGGACGATCCAGACCCCATGCCCTCGCTGGAGACGGTCCGGACCATGGTCGAGGAGGCGCGCCGCCACGGCCTGCCGGTCCACGCGCACCTGCTGAACGAGATGGCCCTGGACCTGGCTCTGGATGGTGGGGTGGACGTCGTTCAGCACGTCCCGTCCCCGGTGCGGTCGCGGGCCAACGAGGAGGCACTGGTAGAGAAAAAGGAAGATTTCATCGCCCGGGCCAGGTCGCAGCACGCCCGGATGGTGAAGCAGGGGATGATCCTGGTGCCCACACTGGAAGTGTTCCTGAAGGGCTGGTTCGACAAGCCCGCGACCGAGCGCACGCCCCACGAGCAGGCCCGCATCGACCTGCTACTGGGACTGGTACGCCAGTTCCACGAATTAGGCGGCGTCATCGCCCTGGGGAACGACTCACCAGTGGGGCTGGTGGAGCCGGGGATGCCGATCCTGGAGATGCAGATGCTCCTGGCGGCGGGGCTGACGCCCATGGAGGTGCTGGAGACCGGGACGCGCCACGCCGCCGCGGCCTGCGGCGTGAGCCAAACCCTGGGCACTCTGGAGCCGGGCAAACTGGCCGACGTCCTCGTCGTCGACGGCGACCCGCTGACCGACATCGAGGCCATGACCCGGGTTCGGTTCGTCATCAAAGATGGGCAGATCGCGTACACGTTTGGGGATCCTACCAGGACGCCCAGCGGTGGCGGACGGTGGAGGAATATCAAGTGAACGGGACGCGCACGTACTTGAGGACGGATAGGATGGCGCAGCGCAGATGGGTGGCGTGTGTCCTGCTCTTGCTCGCGGCTTTCGTGCTGAGCGCGGACCAGTGCGACGGTGTGCCGCCGCCGGTCACGCCAACGTCTGGCGTTTCCCCGACTTCGGCTCCGACGTCGGCACACCCGGAGGGGACGCTGACCGTGATCTTTCCCACAGAGACCACGAAGCTGGTGGGCGGGCAATCGGTGCGGGTGACGGCCTTGCTCGTGGATCGCGACGAGCAGCCGATAGAAGGAGCCACGGTTCGGGTCGAGTTGCGTGCGCCGGACGGCGACGTGTTCGCCACGTTGGCCTGCGTCGACAAGGGCCAGGGCCGCTACCTGGCGGACTATGTGCGGCTGCCGCTGCGGGGGGCCGGGGGCACCTGGCGCGTAGTAGCCCAGACCCAAGGGGACGCGTACGCGGAGCAAACGTTCCAGGGTCTCCCGTCCTACAGCGAGCGTTTGGAAAGCCAGTACGGGTTCTGGATCGAGATGCCAGATTTCTTCAGCCACGGCGAGTGGGGCTTCAGTGGAATGCTGGCCGGGCTTCATCGGGCGGATGCCTCTTACGAGGACGGCGGCGGCTATGTGGTCCTGTCGAACTACCACTACAACCCGGTCAGTGACGTCGCCGTGGGGCTGGATGTGCATTGGCGACGCGCGGAGTTCCCGGTCGATGAGGCGGCCGCCATCGCCCACATGCGGAGCCTGGCCCCTCTGGGACGCCAGGATACAGATACCCCCAGCGCGATCCTGACCGTGCAGGCAGTTGCGTTCCAGGGCCGGCCGGCGTGGCGTGTGGCCGGCCAGTGGAGACACGCGTACAAGGCCCTGCCTGCTGCCAGTTGCCCCGTCGAGTGGCTGATCTTTCGCTGTCCAGGCTCAGAGTGGCTGTGGGCCGTGGTCATTTCCGCCGACGACGCCAGGTACATGGACGACCTGCGCGCGTTGCGGGAAACGTTCGAGTGTGCCGCGCAGACTACGGAGGTGGTTCAGTGAAACGACATGGTGTGAAATACTTGCTGGTAGTCTTTGTGCTCGTCGTTATTGCCGGGGGTTGTTTGAATGCTTGTGAATCTGGTCAGCCGACGGTAACCACCGTGCCCACGCCCAATCCCGGACCAGCCGGCGACGGGGTGGTGAACGGCTGGGCTATCCTGGCCGAGAAGGACGATTACAAAGACGTCAAAATGACGGACCTGCCCATCGACTATGTCAACATCACCCTGCTGCGCCAGCGACTCCTGGCAGCCGGCTGGCCGGAGGGTCACATCCTCGAGCTGCGCGAGTTCGACGCCGGCGACATCCACCAGGGTGTGAACTGGCTGTCTACCAACGCCGACGAGGACGACGTGGTCTTCTTTTACGTGTCCGCTCACGGCAAGTTCCTGCGAGAGGTGGTGGGCTGGAGTGAATTCTTTGGCACCGATTGGGCAACGGTGCGCAGCGAACGCCGGGTGTTGGTGGTGGATGCCTGCCAGGCCGAACGGTTGACGAATGCTGTGAAAGGCGACCCCCGCCCGCACCTGTCCATCGCCGCCGTAAACGAGGACGAGTACGGCTGGGCCGGCGTCGAGGAGGAGGGACTGCCCATCATCGGCGCCGTCTTTACCCACTATTTCGCCACCGCCTTTGCCAGCTCCGAGGCCGACGCCGACGGGGACGGCCGGGTTTCTATCCAGGAAGCAGCCAGCCACGCCGAGGGACAGCAGCGCACCTATATGCACGAGGTGGTCTTTGTAGTGCCCGAATTCGTGGAGATGTACCACAAGATCGATTTTTACCCGGAGCGCGACCCCGGATTCCCCCACGTGGTGGTGGATGACGCGGTTGGCGAACCGGTGTATCTGGAATTGAATGCACCCTGACCGATATGTGTGAGAGGAGGGAAAGAGGTGTCCACACGACACAAATTGTCGCGGCGCGCATTTCTCAAGGTGGTGGGAGCAGCAGCTTCTGTGGCGGTGCTGGAGGCTTGCGTGCCCCAGGCTTCCGAGCCAGATGTAGTTCCCACGGCGACGGTGGTACAACCACAACCCACTTTCACGGTCGGGCCTACGGCGACGCCGGTGCCGACGCCCACCCCGACACCTGTTGAGATCGAGCCCATCGTGCCCGAGATGGTGCTGGTGAAAGCTGGCAGTTTCGAGATGGGGTCCGCGGATGGTCGCCCGGACGAACAGCCAGTGCATACGGTCACGATTACGTATCCCTTTTACGTCGCTAGATACGCGGTGACCTTTGACGAGTACGATCTATTTTACCTTGACCGCCCCGGCGGCGGCGTCAGGAAGCCGGATGATGGCGGTCTGGGACGGGGAACGCGGCCAGTGGAGGTGACCTGGAGCAATGCCGTGGCCTATTGCAACTGGCTGAGCGAGAAGGGAGGGCTCAACCCCTGCTATAGTGGAAAGGGTCGGCTCACCCAATGTGACTTCGCGGCCGACGGGTACCGGCTGCCCACGGAGGTGGAGTGGGAGTACGCCGCCCGGGGCGGGCAAAAGAGCCAGGGATATACCTACGCCGGCAGCGACAACCTCGATGACGTGGCCTGGTATGCTGACAACTCAGGCGGTCAGTTGCGTCCGGTGGGGCAGAAGCAGCCGAACGAGCTGGGGCTGTACGACATGAGCGGTAACACCTGGGAATGGTGTTGGGACTGGTATGGCAAGGCGTACTATGCCTCGTCGCCGGCCAGCGATCCCCGGGGCCCGGCGTCGAACCCGGATATCCTGCGGGTGAAGCGCGGCGGCCGGGCCGATC
>JBHLNY010000314.1:0-3731 GCA_048941065.1 Promethearchaeota archaeon | reverse complement strand
ATAATTACAGAATTAATATTATATTTTTTAACATTTATTTTATTGGATAAACCTTTAACAATTTCAATCCCATTTGTTACAAGAGTCCCCGTCACACCAATTTTTCTCATCAGTATTTTGATATACACTTTTGCTTTAATTTATACAGTTCTACAAAGAATAAACTATACTTTTAAGACTTTAAAAGACCTAAATACACATAAAGAGGATAAATAGTTAAATATTAATATAAAAAAAGTCATCGAAATGCATTTATGTATCTTTTAGAGTTTAAAGATAAATTTTTTAAGCTTTATATAATATAGTTAGTTTATATAGTGAATAAAATAAGACAAATTAAAACTAGCTGATTTTTATACCAAAAAAAAGAAAAAGTGGTGGAAGAAGCGGTTCGAGTAAAGGACATTATGCAAGAGTTCAATGTTCTAAATGCGGGCGCTTTGTAGCCAGGAGTAAAGCAAAAGCGGTAACTAGAAGAGTGTCTCTTGTTGATGGTAGAATGTATACTGAATTAAAAAAAACAGGTACAATAATTCAAGCGCCTAGCAAAACTAAATATTATTGTATAAGCTGTGCTGTACATAGTCACCAAATAAGCCAGCGTGACAAAAATTTAAGAAAAGAATAAGTGTTTTATTATTACCTAAGGTTTTTAAATTTATTATTATAAATTAAAATCAATTTAAGCTTAGTTTCTTTATTCAATTTACAAGTTAATAATTATTAGAGACAGTATTAATCAATTCCAATACTTTTAAAAAAACTTGGTAAGGTATATATTATTTCGCACTTATTTTTCTCAGTAATTTCTATAATAGCTCTTATTAAATAACTCTCTCTAAATTCCTCATCAGGTTTATAAATTTTTATCTTTGCCGTTGGTTTAATTTTAAGTGTGTAGTTCTCAGCAATTCCGGTAATGTTTTCGTCTGTTTTTACTTTAATTCCGAATAAACCTAACTCATAATGTGAAATTATAAATAGGATTTGATTTTTATTCTCATCTATTCTTTCAAAATGAACCACTTCTAAATAATCATCTTGAAGTTCCTTAGGAAGTTTTGAAAATGGAACTATTTTCCTCTTACCATAAATGTAAGGAAATGGTGTATAAAACAAAATATTAAAACTTGATATTTTTTTTATTTGTTCATTATATTTTTCAACATCTTTAACTGAGTATGCTTTATCTAGTAAAACATCCAATTTACTTGCTAAAATATCATTGGCACTATAACCTCCCAATACTGTAGCGATATAAGCCCTTTTTAATTTTTCTATTAAAATTTCACTTTTAAAAGGTAATTTGTAGTCTATAGATATTTCTAAAGCCTGATTATATAAATTGGCAGCAATTTGAGGATGCCCCAATGCTAGAAAATAATCACCTAATTCGCTAAAAACAATAATGGCATCTAAGAAATTTTCTTCTAAATTCATATTTGAAATTTCTTCCATAATATTCATTGCTGTACTCTTATCTTCTCCTTCAATGTATAGAGCAATGGACTTTCCTATAGCACATTTTAATTTTAATTTATCATCTTCATAAATTTCAGCTAATTCCTCAGTGAAGTTATATTGCAATATCGCAGATTTATATAAGCCATGAAAAAGAAATATTAAAGCTTTTAAGTAATTTAATGTTAAACATGTTTTAAAATTGTGAATAATGGTTGAAAATAATGCTGCTCTCTCAATTGAATCAATTGCTGCATTCACACGGCCTAAAGATACTAACATGAAACTTCTTAAAAATTCCATTTTTGATATCTCAGAACATATTAATTGTTCTACAACTTCATAGTCCGTTCGTTTTCCTAATTGTCCTGCCGCTAACTGTAATAGAGATATTAAAAATCCATTTCCTTTTTTCAAGAATTTTACAGCATCCTTAGGTGCGTTTTTCACAATAGCTTCTCGAGCTCGAATGATATACTCACGAGAAATTTTTAAATTTTCAAGAAAGTTAATTATATTCGTAATTTTTTTTTCTTTACTTGCTGGAAGCTTTTGATCTTCTATATATTTTTCTGCAATTTCTATTTCTTCAGCATATTGTGTTGCACCGACTTCAAACTTTACTCCTACATCTGGATTTTCTATCTCTATATCAGAAGAAATGATACTACTTTCTGTTACGCTCACAGCTCTTTCAATTAACCATGTAATTTTCTCTTCTGCAGGGTATATTTTTGATCTTTCAATCATGTAGGAGAGTGTGTAATTCAAACTGCGTTTCCAAATATCTTTAAAGTAGCTACGTAATTGAGGTTTAGAAATAGTTCTTTGAATTTTTAATAAAAAGCTTGAGAGTGAAAGGATGTTTATTTTACCTTTGTATAATAATTGTGTATTTTTAACTAACTTAAAATCATCAGATACTAAATGAACTTCTGTATTTTCTTTCTCCTTCATTAGTTTTTTTGCTAATACAACTAATGATAAATCAGGATCTTGAGCAGGAAATCGTATATTATGAGATAGTAAATCTAATTTAATCTCAGTTATTTCATCGTTTTCAATTTTTACAATATTTATTATTTCTTTAAATTTATCCAAAAATGATTGAGATGCTTTAATTTCATTAAAAACAACCTCTGAAATATAATACTTAAATCCCAAATCTGAAGCTACTTTATTTAAATTTCCCAAAATATTCCGTGCCTTAATTGAATTCATGCAAATAAAAAAATTAGCATCAAACACAATTTGCTGTCTAGGGAAAGACATAAAATATCGAGAACGTTTTTTATTCTATAATAAATTTAACAAATTAAAATTTTTCAGATATTTATAATAATATTATACTTTTAAAAAAATGTGATTGAAGATTAAAGTTATTTCAATTGTTGGATATTCTGGCAGTGGAAAAACACACTTTATTATAAACGCAATAAAATTGATAAAACAAAACTTGAATAAAGAAGTTTCTGTAATCAAGTTTATTCATGAGCATCAAATCGATAAAAAGGGAAAAGATTCATATAAATATTCTGAAGCAGGAGCGATCTATTCTATTTTAAAAAACATTGATAATGAGACGACAATTTTTCTGAAAAAAAATGCTGATATTAATTCAATAATAGAATGGCTGAAAAATGGTCCGTATAAAACTGATTTTATTTTTACTGAGGGTTTTAGGGCACTTAATTATCCAACTGTATTATGTGTTAAAAATTTTGATGAGGTCGAATCCCAATTAACCGAAAATGTTAAATTGATTTCGGGTTTGATTGTGTTAAGAACTGAAAATAGAAATAATTACTTAGATTTGCCAATCATTAATATTGAGAGGGATTTCAAGAAATTTATAGAAATTTTTTCTATTAAATAAATTCTAATCAAAATTTTTCCAAGCTGATGCAAATTGCTGACAAAAAAATTTGAAATCTCTTATGTTTCTTTTCCCTTCTATGTCAGATAGAAAAAATTCAGTTAACTTTTCATAGATTTCAGTTTCATCTGAAATATTGTTTACTGAATCCTTAATCTTAGAAATAAAATTATGAATTGGTAAAATAATTTCATAAAATAACCATTCTTCAAAATAGATTTGATCTGAGAATGATTGAATATTATATGTAACCATGATTTGAGTCAAATCTTCAACAGTATAAAAGTATTTATCTGGAATTTGAATCTTATAAACTTCTAAATCTTTTTTGAGCTGTTCCTTATTTAAACTGATGATATAATCTGGCCAAACATCATCTGAGTAGTTTATATCT
>JBHLNY010000049.1:0-15565 GCA_048941065.1 Promethearchaeota archaeon | reverse complement strand
TTAAGAGTCTCTAAAGTATCTTTTTTTTCTAATAATGAAATTATATAATCCTCTTCTAATTTTTCTTGAATTTCATCTGCAGTTGTGTAATAAAATTCTTTAATCCAAGCTTTAACTATGCTCTTATTGGTTTTAATTTTATTTTGACAATTTCTATTAATGGGATTTGTTTTTTCATAAAAAGCAGTAAATAGTCCCTCCTTTGACTTCAACCAATCAGTAAATTCAATACAAAGGGTAAATACTGCCTTTTCAGTTTCAATTGATGGGGGTTGGTGAAAAATTATTGAAATCATGAGAAGTTCTTTATTTGCTCGAGCCCATTCTGAATTTATCTCAAAATAGTAGTTTAATGTATAAGAAGAATTGAAAGAATAGGTAAAAAATCCTTCAGAAATGATCTGATCCATTAGATTGGGTATAATAGTTGTATTTTCTTCATTTAGCTTATTTTTTGGAAAAGAATAGAAGATTGTTGGGCCAATTTTCCGGTTGAAATAAGATAATACGACTATAAATTGCATTGATTGCTCTTCAAATTTTTCTTTTTTAGTTATTTAAAAGGTCTTGTACAGATATAAAAGTTTGAATATTATTCAGATAAATATCCTACTTTAATTGTTGAGAAAAATCCTCATAAATTTTAATAAGATATTTGAGGCTGGAAAAAAAGATAAAAAAGAAAATCTTCTTAAATATACATTCCCTCAGGTGGAGGTTTGTAATATGCATATCTATAATTTCTGGCAAATATTACTCTTATTATCTCCCTTATACGCATGGGACCATATCTTCCGATAATATCGCTTAGATCTATATTTCGGGGGTCATATCCAGCTTCATCATATATTTTTCGCTTTACAGGATCAAGTAATGTATCGTAAGCTTTTTTTACTTCTATAAATTTCTCCTTTGCATTTGGATCTTTCTTATTAAGATCAGGATGGTATCTTTTTGCTAATTTCCGATATGCAAATTTAATTTCCTCTTTAGTAGCATTTTTACTAATTCCAAGAATCTCATAATAATCTTTATTCATTTTCATAGAGGACAAAAAAATATAGGAATAAAAACTTATTTTTGTTTAAATATAAAGAACATTAAATCTTTAATTATTGAATTTAAAGCAATTTAGATCTTAATGTTTTTATATGAATCCTTTTTGATCTTATTAGAAATGAATAAACAAGAGTTAGAAAAATTCTTTAAGCGGTTAGAAGTATTATTAGAAAGAAATGGATGTAATGGCCGTGATTTAACTAATGCAGAGATTATATTAGAAGAAATGAATATACCTAAAGAGGAAAGAGAAAGGTTTTTAGAGAACTGCAGAAAATCCGGTGGATTTTGTGATTGTGAGATCTTTTTAAACTCGGAAGATTATTTGAGGGAAATTTATTATAAATAAATGATCTTTTTTTTAAAAAACAATGAAAAAATTGATGAAAATATGAATATAGAAATTTATTACTTTTCGGGGACTGGAAATTCATTGAAGATAGCAAAAGATCTCTCTGTCAAGTTAGGGAATTGCCAGCTCCTACCTATTGCGAAATTTTTACAAACTGATCTACTTAAATCAACTAGTAAAAAAATAGGTTTTATTTTTCCTCTATATTATTCTGGATTACCTAAAATTGTCTATGATTTTGTAAATAAAATTAACCTTGAAAAATCTGATTATATATTCACAGTTATAACAAGTGCCGGAGATATTAACGAATTCCCTTTACAACAGTTAAAACAGATTCTGGAAACAAAATCGAAAATCCTTAATGCTGGATTTTTTATCACCATGCCAAATAATTACATTATTGGTTTTGATATTCACTCAAAAGAACATCAAAAAGAACTTTTTAAAAGAGCGATTAAAAAAGTTGAAAAAATCTCTGAAATCGTCAAAAAAGAAGAAGTTAATCTTAAAAATGATATATTTCGAAAACATCTAACCAGGAGTGAGAAAGTTAATAATACTTTTCGAATGGAGGTTAATGAAAGCGACAAATCGTTCTATGTCGAAGATAGTTGCACTAGTTGTGGAATATGTGAAAAAGTGTGTCCAGTAAATAATATTTCTTTAGTGAAGGGTAAACCCATATGGCAACATAGATGTCAGCTATGTTTGGCATGTATCAACTTTTGTCCTGAAAAATCTATTCAATTTGGTGGAGAGACTCTAAAAACAGGCAGGTATCACCATCCTGAAATTACAATTCAGGAGATTATAAATCAAAAAAGCTAAATTAGACATTGATCATATAAATCTTAGTGTTTAAAAGGTATTCAGCAAAGCAATAGAAGCATTCTTCTTCTATTTATGGTTAATAATTATTTTTTAAAATTCAACAAAAACGTAAAGATTTAAATTTAAATCTATTAAATTATTCTTTGCTATAAAATCCAATTTTAATTAAAACTAAAAATAAAAGGAGTTGAAGAGTATGCCATATATATTTGTATATTCAGTGTTTCCGAGTCATAAAGGACCTGAGGTGGCAAAAAAGTTTCTTGAACAGTTAAAGAAATATCCAGAGGATAATTCTCTAGGGGAAACTATAGTGAATGCTGCTGTGAAGGCAACAACTGGGGGTGTAAAGGCTTTGAGTGTATCAACTGTAAAAAAAGGCAAACTTGAAGAAAGTCTAAACCGTACTAATGAAATTCTAGCGATTTATAATGAGATCGAGGGATTTGAATATACTATCGAGGTTTGGTCAGAACCAGCAGAAGCTTTGGCAACACTTGGGATGAAAATGCCATAATAGACTCTTAAAATGCTTGTTTTAAAATTTTGATTCTTTTTTTTTAAAAATTTTATAGATAGATACTTCGATTTATCAAAATTAATTATTATTTTTTTTTTTTGAGATCTTATAAAAATAAATATAACCAGAATTTTTATTTTTAATCACTAAAAATGATTTAATTATTAAAAAAATTCATTATTTTGGCTTTTCTTAGGAAGGAAGGAAAAGAAAAGTTTTAATACTCAAAAACATTCAAAATCAACTTAAGAATCATGTAAAAAAACTCATTATATAAATTGGTTTAGAAACTACAGAGATTTCTGAAAAAATTTCATCTAATTTTTTACGTTAATAATAGTATAATAAAAATAGGGAAATTAAATATAGAAATTAATAATAAAAGTAGAGGTTATGAAAATGATAGATAATATTGAGAATAAGAAGATCAAAACTTTCACTAAACCAAATATGCTACGGCTAAATAGGAAACCACAGAATGATGAAATAATAACGGATAAGGAAATTTTGGAAACGCCTATTTCAAATACCACAGTTAATGATAACATTGCACACCAATTTTATAACTTTCCAAAATATTATGATAAAGCATTTAAAAGAGATGTGAAAAGTGATATTATTTTTTTCCAGAAGTGTTTTCAACAATATTCGGACTTGAAGGTTAAGCGTATTTTAGAACCAGCATGTGGTCCAGGCATGTTCTTGGAAGTTTTACCTCAATTTGGTTATTATGTTCTGGGTTATGATTTAAGTCCAGCAATGGTTAATTATTCTAAAGAACGACTAAGAAATGGTGGTTTAACTATTAATGAAGCAGATATTATCGTCGGAAATATGAAAAACATAAAATTTGAAGAGCAATTCGATGCTGCGTTTATTTGTATAAATAGTTTGGGATATTTAAAAAGTGATGAAGATATCTCTTCACACTTTAAGATAATGGGGAAGACATTAAAAAAAGGAGGGATTTATATTGTTGAAATAAGTTGTAAATGTGATGATTTAGGGAATGAGAAAAAATTTGATGATATATGGTACATAAAAGAAGACTTTCTTGAACTTGAGCTAACATGGGCAGTAAATTGGTACGATATAGAGCATCGAATACGTCATGTTGATTTTCGTATGATAATTAATGAAAATGGAAATAAGACTGTGGTTGAGGAAGCTCATGAACTCAGACTATGGTTATTTGATGAATTTAAGGATTTTGCATCCTTGAGTGGATTTGAAATTGTAGGAATTTATAATCAAAATTATAAAAAGATAGCTGAAAACATACCTATTACTGGTGAATTAGGTGCTTTATTTTTTATTTTAAGAAAAGTAGAATAAAAAATAATTTAAATTTTTCAAATTATTAATGACACATTTTTAATTTATTTTTATTTACAATTTAACCTTCATAATTTAAGAGATTCTTGTTATACCAATTATATAATGGCTCAATATCTTCAACTTTATTAAATTTAATCGTCTTATCAAGTATAGCAATAAAAATTTTTTCATATCTCTTGATAGATTGTAAAATCTTATCGTCTTTTATTGGTATCAATGTATTACTATTTGTATCAATGTAATACAGTAATAAATTTTCAATATTTATTTTCTCAAAATCCCACTCAGATTCGATTTCATCTTTTACATTTTTAAGAAATTGTCTTAAATTTTTATCGATAGAGATCCAACCTTCAATCCACTTTTGTTGTGTCTTATTCAAAATAAAAAATTTCCCAATTAATTCATTTGAATAATTTTTTTTGACGATTTTTTGATTATTCTTCATGAAAACCCCAATATTTTTTTTTACTTAAGTTAAATAAATGAAAAATATGAGAAATATTTAATCTATTTCAAGGTTTTTAATTTTGAGGATATTTTTTAGATAAAAATAAAAAAAAAATTTTTTTTAATGGATATTTTTATAATGGAGGGTAATAATAATCTTTTCTAAATATTTCATTGTATAGTTTTATGAGAAAATTCTTATAATGGTTTGAAGGCTTTTAATTTTTCTAGCGTCTCAAGCATTTCTATACACAACATATCTCTTTTTTGAAGGATTTCTATTTCACTTCTATTACCATAATCATAAAATCCTTTTCCACTTTTTACTCCTAGGTCTCCTTGTTTCACGAGTTCTTCAATTTGTGGGTATCGTTCGTTGGTGTTAAACTCCTTTTGTTTATCCAGAACTAAATCGAGTCCAGTAAAGTCTTGAGATTGGATAATTCCTTGTATAGGAAGCCTCACACCAAGAACAGTCTTTATTGCAAGATCTATTTCCTCAGCGGTAGCCCACCCTTTTTGCAACATTTCATATGTTTGCACCATGATAACTCGTTGAATTCGGTTCACAATAAAACTATCTATGTATTCCTTTAAGACAAAAGGGATTTTGCCAAGTTTTTTCATCAAATTAACAGAGAGTTCAATAATTTCTGGAGATGTTTCTGGTCCTGGTACAATCTCTACTAATGGAATGATGTAAGCAGGGCAAAACCAATGATGGATAATTAATCGTTCAGGATTGCGAACTTCAGCAATTTCAAATATGTTTAAACCAGAAGTATTACTAACCAAGATTATATCTTCAGAACAAAATTTATTTAACTGAGCGAAGACTGTTTTTTTAACCTCAGCTCTTTCGTTGACAGCTTCAATGGCTAAATCTGCTTTACTGGCACTACTCTCTAGATTATAAGAGAATTTAATGCGTTGTATAATATCTGATATATCATCCTGAGTTATTTTTTTAAATTTTTTCAGTATCTGTAAATTTGAATTAATAAGATCACGAGCTCTTTGCAATGCCTGTTGATTTTTATCAACCAAATCAACAGTAAAACCTGATTGAGCATAAACTTGTGCAATAGCATGACCCATTGTACCGGCTCCTATAACTAATATATGTATAATCTCTTTCATGGTTATCAATTAAGGAATATTCTTAAGATTATAAAAAAACTATATAAGTATATTTAGTATTATAACTCTAAATCTTTTTTACAAAAAAATATTTAAAAGTTTTAATATAGGTGTAAGAATTTATGTCTCAATTTAAGGTAGTTACTTACATTTTACCTCTTAAAATCTCGAAAAAAGATTTTCACCCATATGAATTCCAAGAGATTATCAATAAACATCTCCAAGATGGCTGGAAGGTTATAAATTGCGAATCTATCTTTCTAGGTGGTGTCAGTCCTGAAAATGGCATTCATTATACTGCTTATCTAGTAAAAGAATAAATTTTATCTTAACCCTAACTTTTTTTTCTTACTTAGTTAAAAATTTCTAAAATTTCGTAAACTATAATAATTTCCGGTTGGTATATGATTAGATAAGATTTCGAATTTCTTTCTTCTATAGTTGAAGAATAAAGTAAAAATATAAAGAATTAAAAGAAAATTCTTTTATAAGATAATTAAATTCTTTTTACTTTATGTCTTATTCGTAGTTAATTATTTTTTAAAAATTGAAGAAACATTAAAAAAAAAAATTAAAATGTCAGAAGAGGAGCTTAGAGATAAGATAAATAGGATAGCAAGTAAAATAAATGAAATTGAAGAAGTGGCTAAGAAGAAAGAAAATTATATTAAAAATAAAGTTAGTGGGGAATTCGATCTTAAAATCAGCGAAATTAAATCAAGATTACAAACTCAACAAAATATCTATAACGATCTACAATCCAAAATTATGGATTTGGAAACAAAAAAGAAGCAGTTAAATCCTATTATTAAAAATTTGAAGAAAGAATATAATAATTTAATAAAGGAAAAGGAAAAGATTATAAACACGAAATTAAAGGAAATTGTTAATGAAAAGAAAGCTAAGACGAAAATCATTAACCAAGAGATTAAATTGTTAGAAAAAGAGTTAAGTACTAGTGAAAATACCTAAAATTCTAAATATTTAATGAGTCGTAAATATAATTTCCTTTTAAAGATCATATTAAATTTTACTCTTCAGAGATTTTAAGTCCTACAAGTGGTATTGCTTCGGTACCTGAAAGGAAAACCTCTGCTTCTGTCCTATACCCCTCTATTTCGGAAAACATGAGTACTTGCTAATATTGACGATTCATAAACTCATTAAATTTTCTCTCTTTAACTTCAGAAAGAGTATTAACTTTCATGCCATTAGTAGGATTAGTAGTTTTTTTTTCCAATTTCTTCTGATTTATCTGTGGGAAAATAGGGAGTAGGAACTACGAATACCATACATTTTACCTCTAATTATTTTTTTTACAACTTTATTTTTTACCAAAAGGTTAATCTTAAATAACTACTTGACTTTTTTGTAAATTGGAAATTCAATTTTCTAACTTAATAAACAAAAAAAGAGTTGAAAAACATGCCTTATGTTGTTACAACCTCTAAATTTCCACTTGATCAGGCAATGGAAACTGCTAAAATTTATATAAAAACTGCTAAAGATTTCCGATTAAAACATAGAGAATTAGCAAAAGAAATAGTTCCAAATGCCGTAAAAGCAACTGATGATGGTATTGAAAGTTTTAGTGTTTATGATATCAAAGAAGGTAAATTAGAGGAATTTTTATTCCTAGAACAAAAGAACTTGGTAAACTATCATAACATACCTGGATATAAATATCACATAGAAGTTCGTTTCAAAATAACGGAAGCTTTAGATATGGTTGGAATGAAAGCACCTGAGTTATAAATTGATGAGTTTAATAATTACAAATTAATTTTTTTTTTTTTTAATCATTTCGCATCTTTTGATTAAAGCAAGGATACTAAGTATTTAGAAACGACAAAAAAGTATATTTTTTAACTTTTATTTTTAATTTTTGAAAGAAACTCTTTATTAGGAATAACTATAGATTTAGAGATGAACATATCAACAACTTGGCTTTTAAATTCTGGATCTTTTTCTGTTAACGCCAGCATTCGATTAAGATTCTCACCATTGTTTTTATAGAAAAATTCGATCATTGAATACTTTAATTTATAATTTCTTGAAATTCCTTTTATTTCGGGATGATTCTTGTAATTTTTTAATTGATTTTTTGAAAAGTCTTGTTTTTCTAAAGCCATAATAGATGTTTCTGCTGCAATTTTTCCTGACTTTATTGCTGCATCAATACCTTCCCCACTTATAGGAGAAACAAATCCACCAGCATCTCCTATAATCATTAAATTGTTATCATAGAGACTTTTTTGAAGTACACCTCCTATAGGAAAAGGATAAGCTCCTGTCCATATTAATTTATAATTTGAATTAGGGATGTACCTCTTTATAAAAGGATCATTTAAAAATCTATTATAAGCTTCATGTAGATTGTAGTTTAGATTATCTTCACCGAATGTGAATATACCAATATTAAATCGTCGTTTGTCCAATGGGAAAATCCATCCGTATCCCTTATAAGGTCTAAAGAAAATATATACATGCTCCTCATCCAATTGATGTTTCCCCTTTATTATGGAACATTTAGCTAATGCTATTTCATTAATCTTCCACTTTGATCGTAATCCTGATCTTAGTGCTAGTTTGGAACTCATTCCATCAGCGATAATAATAATTTTTCCAAAAAATTCATTAGTTTTAGACACAGATTTTGTCTTAATGCCAACTTTTCGATTGTTTTTAATTACAAAATCAAATGATATGTTTTTATCAAAAATTTCTACTCCCTTGTCAATAGCTATGTTTCTTATGAAAGTGTCAAATTGTAATCGATCTACAATAGTTCCATGACCCATTTCTCCTGATTGATACTTTAAGGAGTGAAAGTCGGCTGAATGTAAAATAACCCCTTTAAGTTTTGGTAAATTTAGCTTTTTCAATTGAGGATATTGTTTAATTACACTAGGATTTAAAGCACCACCACAGGGTTTTCGCCAATTTGTGTCTTTTTCTATTAGTGCGACTCTGTAACCTGCTTCAGCTAAAACTTGAGCGCATTGTGAACCTGAGGGCCCTGCACCTGATATTATAACATCGTACATGATAATAATATTTCTTATTTCGATTGAGATATTAATTTACCCATTTTTCAGATATGATTATTTTTAAAAATTAGAATTGCTAAAAAATAGGATTTAAATAGATCTTATTTTATATCGTTTTAAAGGAGCTTTTTAAATTAATTTTATTACTAAATTGATTTGTATTTTATCAAAATTTAAATTATACCAATTTAAGAGTAATAATGAATGTAAATGACATTAAAGGACGTCCTAGTTTCAAATCTGGTCAATTCTTAGGATATGTTTTATGGAAACAATCAGATGGATTTCATTTAAGATGGGTTACTGAAGAAGATAAAGCATATAATTTTCAAGGAAAAATAATGAGTCGAACCAAATTGAAAATCACAAAAAAAGTTAGACTCGATACAGGAAAAAAGATTAATGAAACTGGAAAAAATGTTATTGAATGGAACACTACAGCTAAAGACCAAATAGATGGTATTGATTTCCTTACTCCAGAAAATTTCACAGTAGAACTAAGAATTAATAAGAAAAAAATTAAGCCGAAAAATATTTTTTTAGGATCTAAAATGATACAACCAGAAAAAAATCCCTTTACTGTAACTCAAATAATTGTTGAAAAGAAAATAAAAATAGATAAAAAGAAAGCAAAAAAGGAGCCTAAAAGAAAAGTAGAAGCAGTTATACCTACTCCAGAACCAGTATATGAACCTGAACCAGAACCAACATATGAACCTGAACCAGAACCAACATATGAACCTGAACCAGAGCCAATATATGAGCCTGAACCAGAACCAACATATGAACCCACTCCAGAACCAGTATATGAACCTGAACCAGAACCAATATATGAACCCACTCCAGAACCAGTATATGAACCTGAACCAGAACTAACATATGAACCCACTCCAGAACCAGTATATGAACCTGAACCAGAGCCAATATATGAATCCTTGCCGGAACCAGTATATGAACCTGAACCAGAGCCAATATATGAATCCTTGCCAGAAACTAAACCGGAAACCTTGTCTGAGCTTACTTCGGAGACTAAGCCTGAACAAGAGTCAATATATAAACCAGAACCGGAACATGAATATGAACACGCTCCTGAACCTACATACAAGTCCATATCTGAACCAGAGTCCGCCTATGAATATAAAATAGAGCCAGTTTATGAATCAGAGCCAAAACCAGCTTACAGACCAGAACCAGAATCAGCTATTGAATATGAACCAGAGCCAGAACCAAAGGTAGAAGAGAAAAAAAAAGAGGAAATTGAGGAAGAAAAAAACAAAACTGATTTTGGAGAGTATTAGACTTAACGGAAATATTGATACAAGGAAATTAATTTAGTAAATATTGATTAATGATATATTCGTTATTTCAATCCAAGATTCTTTTTCTCTAGATCAATTAATTCTCGTCTTAAAATTTTACCAGAACCCGATTTAGGGATATTATCAACAAATTCGACTTCACGTATTTTCTTGTAAGCAGAAATCCTTTCAGCAACCCAATCTATAATTTCTTGTTCAGTAACAATGCCTTTAGAGTCAGGTTTTAGAATTATGAAAGCCTTCGGAATTTGACCAACATCAAGTTCTTTGGAGGGTTTACCAATAACAGCAGCATCAAATACATGGGGATTTTTAAATAATAAATCCTCAAGTTCAGCAGGGGCTATGCTCCATCCCTTATATTTTATCATTTCCTTAATGCGATCAACAAGATGTTCATACTCATCTTCATCGATATAAGCCATATCACCAGTTCTCAACCATGTCTCACCCGTACTTGGGTCGATCCAAAAAGCACCTTTAGTAGCTTCAGGGCGCTTCCAATAACCTTTCATAACTTGAGGACCTTTAATAACCAGTTCTCCAATTTGACCTCGTTCCGGTAATTCTTCCCCAGTCTCTAAATCAATAATCTTATGAAAAGTATCTGGAATTAGAGTTCCTTGAGATTCCATTTTAGGGCGGTACGTAGGGTTTACAGCAACAACTGGAGAAGCCTCAGTTAATCCCCAACCATGTTGAATAGTCACTTCTTTTGCATTACATTTCTCCTTTGCTAGTTTATCAAACCTTTCAAGAAGTTCAAGAGGGATTGGCGCAGCACCATTATTAAAGATTTTAAGGTTTGTCCAATTATATCCTTTTACATTTGGTTCTTCAAGATGCCGAACTACTGCTAAGAATATAGGAGGTACACATAGACTGTATGTAGCTTGATATTTTTCTATAAGTTCGCAGAATTCTTTTACCTCAAATCGAGGTGAGACTACTTGAGCTGCGCCTAACCAAATTGCCTGGTTCATACACACATTCAGTCCATAGATGTGGTAAAGAGGAAGTACAGTCATAGCGATATCTAATTCGCTTAGTTCGAAAAGTTGGCATATTTGGATAACATTTGACACCATATTGTAATGTGTTAACATCGTTCCTTTTGGCAGACCTGTTGTTCCACTTGTATATACTAATGCTGCAAGATCTTCTTTTGGTTTAAATATGTAATCAGGAGGGTTTGATCTTGTTTTTGTCATTAATTCAGACCATCCAACTGTTCCCTTTGGTACTTCTGATTTCTCTTGTTTTTCTTCTATAACTATAATGTTTTTAAGTTTTGTATTCTCCTTGATTACTGCAACGTTAGGGTATTCTGGTTGTGCAACTATGATCGTTTCTGCTCCAGAGTCATTTGCTTCATATTCTACCTCAGATTCCTTGAATAATGGATTCATGGGAACCAGAATAGCACCTGCTTTTTCTAATCCATAGAATGAAATTTCCCACTGGATTGAGTTTGGTCCATATAATGCAACTCTATCTCCTTTTTTCACCCCTAAATCTTTTAAGGCTGTAGCAAATATGTCAACCTGTTCTTTAAATTGTTTGAAAGCCATCTTTTTAGGATATAAAAAGGCAGGTCTTTCTGGAAATCTTTCTGCAGTATCTTCCAAAATTTTATGAATTGGAATTTCAGGATAATAAAGATGACCTCTTTTGAATTTAACCATTATTTCCACCTTTAATGTTTATATCTATCCTCTCACTCATGGTTGTTCAAATTCAATAAAGCCTAGTTAGATCACGATGTAATGTATTTGTTTTATTTATATAAAAGTTTTACTCATGTAGACATCAACTTGCCCCAAAATGTAAATTGAGTTAAAAAGGGTATTTAATTAATCAAAAATTTAAAATAATTATATTATGTAAGTCCTTATAATAAAGCCGCGGAAAAAAATTAATTCGGTGATAGTTAGATATTTTCAACAGGTGAAATGATGGTGAATTCAACCTCAGATAATGATAGAAAAAAAGAAGTTATTGCTTATGTATTATTAATTTTAACTGCTGTTATTTGGGGCGGTACTTGGCCATTAGGTCGATGGTTGGTATCTAAAGAAGTGGGAGGTGAAACTATCCCACCATTGATGATAGCAGCAATACGTTATTTTTTGGCAATAATTTGCTTTATACTTATTCTAAAATATAAAGAAGGATTTTTAAATTGGAAATTTGCAAAGGAGAATTGGAAAATTTTGACTTTAATGGGATTATTATCTGTAACAATTTATCAAGTTGGTTACCTAATAGGTGAAATCTTCACTGCAGCAAGTGATGCCAGTATAATGGTCGCAACAAACGCTATTTGGGTTGTTATACTTTCAAGCAGGTTCCTAAAAACAGAATTTTTCACATGGAAGAAAATTTTTGGAACACTTTTAGCATTCATGGCTGTTATCATCGTCGTGGGATTTTCTCCAAATGTAGATGTCTTGAATCGAATTCTTGGAGATGTATTAATATTAACAGCTGCATTTGCTTATGCTATATATACAGTAAGTTCACGATATTTTTTGAATAAAACCCAAACTAATTCTCAATCTTATCAACCAAGCTCTTTATGGATAATCACGTGGGTATCTTTTTTTGGATTCTTGATAACTACCCCCATAGCATTACTCATTAGCCCAGAATTTCTCAATCCATTAGAGTATTTAAGCATTCCACCTCGAATATGGATTGGAATTGCATATTTAGCGTTTTTATCCACAGTAGGAGCATATACGTTTTACTTAGAAGGAGTTAAACGTTTAAGTGCTAGTAGAGCAGCAATTTTCCAAACTTTAGTGCCATTATTCGGAGTAATCTTTTCTGCTATTTTTTTACAAGAACAATTCGATGTTTTCATCTATCCATTTGCTTTATTTTTAGTAATATCTGGAATAATAATTGTAAATCGTGACATATCTCATAATAAAGGAAAAAAACTCAATAAGAGTGAAAATAAATAATATTTTTTTTATATCATTTAATAATTTAATAATTTCGTATTTGGAGATAATTAATAAATGAGCGATAATGAAATTGTAAATGCTAAGTCTGGCGAGGAGAAGTTTCTTCTTGGAAATGAAGCAATTGTTCGTGGTGCTTTAGAAAGTGGAATAGATGTTTTTACTTATTATCCGGGTACACCTAGCTCTGAAGTCGGGGAAACTTTTATGGAAATTTTCAAGGATGTAGGGATGAAATGGGTAGAAAGTAGTATCAATGAAAAAGTTGCAGTAGAAGTTGCTGGTGCTGCATATGCTAGAGGTACTGTTGCTATGGTTGGCATGAAAAATGTTGGATTGAATGTTGCATCTGATCCATTATTTGCTCTAGCTACAACTTGTCCAAAAAATGAGAATTCTTCATTAGTTATATTAGTTGCTGACGACCCTCAGCAACATTCAAGTGCAGTAGAAATGGATTCAAGGTATTATTTAAAACTTTTAAAAATTCCAGCATTAGAGCCAAGTAATCCTCAAGAGTGTTTAGATTTTACAAAGACTGCATTTGAAGTTTCAAGAAAATTGAAACTTCCCGTAATAATTAGAACTGTTACAATGGTTTCACATGCCAGAAGTAATGTGGTTATTGGAGAAATTAAGCAATCAAAAATTGAGAACAAATTTGATTTATCAAAGGAAGTGAATGTCGCTTCACGACTTTATTTTTTAGGGTTAAAAGAGGATCAGATATACAATAGAATGAATCGAGCTTTGGAAATATCAGAAAATAGTCTATTGAATAGAATTGAAAACGAGAATATGAAAAATCATTATGAGTTAGGAATCATAACTAGTGGTGTATCCTACAGCTATGTATACGAAGCGCTAGATTTTCTTGATTTAAAAGCGCCAATTCTTAAAATTGGCTTTATAAATCCATTACCAGAAAGAAAAGTAGTAAAATTCCTTAAACAATTTAAACAGGTATTTGTTATAGAAGAAAATGATGCGTATCTCGAGCTACAGGTCTTAGCAATTGCACAAAAATATGGTCTTAAAGTTAAAATTCATGGGAAAGATCCTTTTTCTTATTCTAAAGAAAATTCATTATTACCTTTAGTAGGAGAGTTAGATCCCACTAAAGTTGCTCGTGCCTTAATAAATATTACCAATATTACCCCGAAAATAGATTTGAGCCAAACAGAAGAAAAAAAGTATGAAAAAGTAGGAAGATTACCTATATTGTGCTCAGGATGTCCCCATAGAACAACCGGTTATGCACTACAAAAAGCAGTTACAAAAATCAAGTCGAAAACTGGAAAAAATGTTTACTTTTATCAAGATATCGGGTGTTATACGCTCTTGGCATATCCTCCTATGTCTTTTGCTAATGTTAAGTATTGCATGGGCTCAAGTATAGCATTAGCTCAAGGTATTGCTCAAACCAATGGAAGTTTAAATATTGCTATTATAGGAGATGGAACCTTTTTTCATTCTGGAATACCTGCACTTTTAAATGGAATTTATAATAAAGCACCAATTTTAGTGTTAATATTGGATAATGGATGGATTGGAATGACTGGACAACAACCTCATCCAGGAAGTGATACTCGGTATTATAAAGAAGGAAGTACCAAGAAAAGTATAAACTTAGAAGAGTTTTTACAAGGTACTGGTGCTTATATTAGTGTAATAAGGCATCATGAAGGTGATGGAAAGGATTATTTTGGAAGCTTAAAGGATTTGATTTATGAAAGAGGGCTTGATGTTTTAGAAAATAAAAATTTGCATGTTATACTCATAAAAGATGAATGTATCCAGAAATATATTAAAAGATATGAATTAAAAGTCAGATATGTTAATATGGAATTATGTAATAATTGTGGTTTATGTTATAGTCAACTTTTATGTCCTGCGATTACTGAAAAAAGTAATGCTGCTTTTGTTAATTCTAGTTTATGCTTAGGGTGTGGTATCTGTGAAGAGATTTGCCCGAATAACGCTTTTAATAGGGAGGAGTAAAATGAATTTTAATAGTTATACAATTGTAATTACTGGCTTAGGAGGGCAGGGTTTGATAAGCATATTACAAATTTTAGGAAATGCCTTAATAGCAAAAAAGTATAAGGTAATAACTTCTGAAACACATGGTCTTAGTCAGAGAGGGGGGAAGGTAATATGTTTCCTTCGTTTTGGAAATATGTTAAATGCTCCAATACCAATGATAGCATCTGCGGAAATGATAATTGCTACCGAAAAAAGTTGTATTTTAGATGTGTTAAAGTATGCTAAACCAAATAAAAGTACAAAATTAATTATATCTACCTATGAGAAAGAAACAATTAGTGAAGCATATCCCTCAGAAGTTTATTTATTAAATATTTTAAATGAAACTTCAAATAATATTTACTTTGTCCCGGCAATAGAAATAGCAGAAGAGCTTGATAAAAGCCAAAAAGCTGCTAATATCGTTATACTGGGTTATATTCTCAGATTTCTACCTTTATCTAAAGAAGAACTTGAGTGCTCTTTAAAGCGACAATTTTCAGATACAA
>JBHLNY010000048.1:0-15698 GCA_048941065.1 Promethearchaeota archaeon | reverse complement strand
TTCATAATATCATTCATCCTATTGCTAACACTTGATAAATACATATCAAGCATCCCAAAAATAATATCCCGATAATTTTCTAAAAGATCACTTATCCTAAAAATATGATCATATATATCTCTTAAGTAGATCTGCAACTCATCCTTGATTAGATTCGATTGCTCACGTTGCAGTTTATTTATGACTTCTCTTATTGGCCAAATTGATTTTCTTAACTCAATTGAAGATCTTTTCATTCGATAAATAAGTTGTAATGTTTCTGGTTCAGGATTCTTAATCAAAATATCCTCAATATTTTCTATATCCTCACCTACTTTTTCCAATACAATAAAATAATTATCAATTATAACGTCAATTAAAACATAAAATAGGTAATCTGCGTCCATAAATCGAACTCTTCCTTTTGGAACTTGAATCCTTTCATAAATGGGACTAAAAAGATTAGTATCCTGCTCTTGGAATGATATTACATAATTCTCTCCTAATATTAAACTAGTTTGTTCATATTCAAAATCCTCTTGTTCCTGATTCCAACTTAACTTTTTCAATACAACAAAAATATAACTCCCATAATCTTCCAATTTAGGTCGTTGATTTGGGTTTAAAATATCTTCTAAAACAAGAGGATGTAAATTAAATTGACGACCAATCTCTTCAATAACTTTTTCTTGTGCAAGACCGTATATATCAATCCACCTAATTAAAGGCTTCTCAATTTTTGTAAGATCAATTTGAATACCCACAAATTCTTGAAAGTTAAAATGGTCTTCAGTATAATCTGTTACCTTAATTTTAGTTTTTTCTTTTACTTTATCTCCTGTATAAATTAGAGTTCCTGGAGGAAGTCCAATCTTTTTCTTCTTTTTACTTGAAGAAATTATATTTCTTATAGGTCTCGAAAATCTCCTCATATTAACTCACTTATGTACTATAAAGTTAATTTTAGATAATAATTTAATAGACTAACTTTTAAAATTAAAGTTTTCTTATATCTTTTCATTATATAAATTTGGATTCTCAAAATAATAAAAATCTTGGAGATAAACATTTTAGTATGAAAAGGATTTATAAAATAGCTATTTGGATGTCTTTTATTGGAATTTCGATATTAATTTATTTTTATTTCGGTTTTGAGCAATTATTATTGAATATTTTACTTTTAAATATTGCTGTCTATATTGTACGATCAATATTAATAGATGTAATTCAGAGTTTGGTCAAAAACTTATTAGTTCGTTATATAATCTTGATAATTATAAACATTATATGGTTATTATTTCCTTTTTGGTTGATTTTTGTTATTTCGGAAATTCTTTTTGTGGCAGTTGTTTCTTTTCTGGTTGTTGCAATTTCTTTAACATTTCAGAATATAATCAGTAATATTGCCTCAGGAGTAATGCTTTTATCTTCAGAAGGTTTTGAGGCTGGTGATTTAATTCAAACAAACGAAATTGAAGGAATCGTAAAAGAAATTACATTAAATAACTTGAAATTACAAGATTTTGATGGAACTATTACTTATATTCCCAACAAAAATGCCTTTAATTCATCAGTAGTTCGTTTTACTCATAAGCCTATTAAGAAAGAAAAGAAAATAGAAATTTCAGAATTAGTTAAAAGAGTTGGAAAATTAATTACTGGTGAAAAAAAAATTACTCGCTATATCAAAGTAGTTGAACTTTTAGGTTCAGTAGATTCTGAGCAACTTGAAGAATTATTAAAGCCTATATTTGACAAGTATGAACAAATTTTTGGAGTAAGACCTTACTTCTATGCTAATAATACGACCAGTGGAATTGAAAATCGATTAAGTATTACAATACAAATTATTACAGAAGATCCAAAATTGATCTTAACCTATACAGACCCTTTAATGAAAGATATCCTTTTTAAAGTTTATGAACAAGAAATTAATTATGGTTGGAACAATAACGACAAAGATTTCCTACAAAATAGCTTAGAGGTGGATTGAAAACGGCATTATTTAATTCAGATTTAGAAGCATTAATATTTCTCATAATTATTGGAGTTGGTTTGTATCTTTTAAATAAGTTAATTTCTTCTACATTGGGGAAAAGTGAAAAAGTACCTCTGAAGCAGAAGATTATCATTAATTTTGCTTTAAAAATCGTATCTGTTCTTATAATAGTATTTTTTATTATTGAGGGTTTTCCTATTATAAGTGAGGGGGAGTGGCCTTATACCGCTGTGCTTACTGGAGCAATTAGTACAGCAGTAGCTTTTGCTTCTAGTGGTATATTTGCAAACTTTATTTCAGGGATTGTTATAATGTTAATAAGACCTTTTGAAGTTGAAGATCTGGTTAAAATTGAAGGAGATAAAGGTATTATACGAGCAATAAATTTGACAAAGGTGAAATTAGAAACATTTGATAATATAATTATTGAAAAATCAAATGCTCAAATTCTTTCATCAAAGATAGTAAATTATACAGTCAAATTAGGTAAAAAGAAAACTTTTGAAGATTTTAAAAGTAAGATCTTAGCTCCTCAGGATATAGGATTTAAAGAGATTTATGAAGATACTTTCAATTCTAAAATAAAATTTGAAAGTAATTTAAAAAAAGTCTATGATTCCTTTTCAACTAATTACTATCCAAAATTATACAACTATACTTTTAGAATGGCTTTTCCCTATAAAGGATTTCGAGTAATTATTAATAAAGTGGCCGAACTTTGTGATTTATACAATCAGAAGAATATTTTTCGAATAAAACCTCAATTTGACATAGTAAATTACAATATAAGCATAATTGTTAAGTTTCGATTATTAACCTTTAGTCCACAAAAAATTTTTGAATTTCAACCTAAATTTGCTAGGGACGTCTATAATATAATTTTTAAATATAAAGCATTGTAAAGATTACCAAACCTATATTAGTATTAATATATGTGTATATAATAATGTTTATCAGTATAGTAGTTATCTCTTAGCTCCTTCTAGCTCAATATTACTACATAATGGATGTAGTCTTCTTACTTATTGGAGTTATTGATCCCTCTATTTCATATTCAAGTTTCTCAGAAGGTTCCATAATTATTATATCTCAATATATTTTAAGGAACTCCAAAAGCCACATGTGGAAGAATAAAGATTGGTTTCTTTAATTTAGGAATCTTAATTTCTTTTTTTATAATTCTAATCATTATCACTTCATTTTGGAGTTTTAAGAAGTTCATAGCCCTAAAACCTCTGTGTAGATCAAAATCCCTAGATGAGGAGGAATATACTAAAACACCAAGGAAACGACGAGTAGCAGCTTTTAAAATCCTATCTATTAAATAGATATAACCTAGTTGCACTTCTTTTCTGTTTTTAAATTTGCTTTTATCGAGAAACAGTTCATGAATTAATCCTATTCTTATTTTGAGTCCATATTTAAAAGCATAAACATTTTGATGGGTTATAACTGCACCTCCAATAATCTTCCCATCTCTTTTTATTAAGATATATGTTGGTTTATGCGCTTTTGCAGGAACTTTTACCCTCGCCCAGATAAATTTTTTTCTATTGTAGTCAGGAAAACCTGTATAATATTTAGAAAGAATATTATTTACTGAGTACATGTATTTAAAGTGATTTTTGTTATTATTAATTTCATAAGAGAAGTTCTTAAAAAAAGGATTTAATTTTATCCTAATTCTGTTGATAAAGCGGGGTATATATGAATAACCAAAAAAAATAAGTAAAAAAATTAAAAATCCATAGAGATCTTCAATTAATTTGAATAAATTAGCAATCTGTATGAAAATATATTTTCTATCAAAATCAATATAATCTAACTTCTTGTAGATTTTTTGTCGAGCTATTCCTTCATAACCTGCTGAGAGCATTGAAACATCGCAACCTTTTTTTTCCATATAAACAATTGCCATTTTCATCAGGTTAGTTGCTATACCCTTCTTTATGTAATCAGGATGACAAGAAACGTCATTTATCTCTCCCACCAAGAATTTATTATTTCCTAGTGGAATTTTTTCAACTAAATTAACATAAACTGCTCCTATGATTTTATTTTTTTCTATATCTTCAGCAATTTGGCACATTTCAGGTTCAAAACCAGGTGATTGAATGTATCTCCATGCCCAATTCTTAGGAGTTCTCACAAGTCCACCTCCATTCTGTTGAAATGTAATATTAAATAAATCTGCTAATTGAATCTCATCACCCGATTTGTAATGGCGATAAATTATATTTACCATAAAAATCACAAGAAAGTTGTATATGAATCTAATACTCAAAAAATTACACTCAAATATGATAAAATCAATAAGCTTAACTATAAAATTTTAACCTTTCTAAATTTCTCTTTTTTATTTTTATTTATTGATTTGAAGGAAAAGAAGTGTTATTAGGTAGAATCTTAAAACTTTTAATACTTAAATTTATTAAATCTATACATATAAATATAGATTTAAAAATCTCAAATTTATAAAATAAACTGAGTTCAATGAGTGAAAAAATAACAGAAATTCTCGATTCTTTAAAATCGATAAAAGGAGTTCATGGTGCTGCTCTTATCGAGAAGTTTGGTTTAATAAAAGGTAGTGCTTTACCCGGTTGGGTTGATCCCGAAGCTGTAGCGGCTATGGTTACTCTTATATTGAAAGCAAGTCAACGTGCTACGAAAGAATTAGAACAGGGATCATTTCACAGTGCAATAATAGAATCTGAGAAGGGTAAAATACTTTTTAGTGAAATTAAGGGAAATATTCTTACAATAATTGCAACTGTTGATGCTAAATTAGGTATTATTAATTTAAAATTAGCTGCTGCTGTTGAAGTACTTAGCGGCTTTATGTAGTATATAATAATATTTTTTCTCTTTTTTAATCAATAATCCTCATTTCCCTTAAAAGTTTAAGCATTATTTCTCTTGTTATTTTAGGATCTGCCTGTCCCTTGGTTTTTGCCATTACTCTCCCAATTAACGCTTCTATCCCTTTAGGATTTTTACGACAATCTTGTACTATATTTGGATTTTCTTCAATTACTTCTCGGGAAGATTCTTCAAGGTGAATTTCATCTGAAATTCGTTTTTTACCTTTATCTTTAATAATTTTTGAGATTGAGTTTCCTAACATCATATCCCCTATGAAATTTTTTGCCATTTTAGAAGTAATGTTTCCTGATTTAATATTTGAAATTAAATCAATAACATGACTAGGTTTTAATTTAGATTCATTGATTTGTTTGTTATTTTCATTTAGCCAACCAACAATATCATTCATAAGCCAGTTGCAGAACATTTTATATTCAGTAGGACCGAATGATGGGTCTTTATTAACTCCAATTTCATAAAAATCGGCAATTTCTTTATTCAAAATAAGATTTTCAGCATCAAACTCGGAAAGCAAATACTGTTTTTGAAGGCGCAAAACTCTCTCATATGGCATTTCTGGTAATTTCTTCTTTATATCCTCTATAAATTCCTTCTTTATTACAATCGGAACTAAATCTTCTTCTGGAAAATATCTATAATCTTTTTCAAATTCTTTTGTTCTCAAAGGTATCGTAACTCTTCCATCCCAATGCCTTGTTTCTTGCAGGATCTCTTTTCCCTTTTTTATTTCATGCTTTTGTCTTGTTATTTCATATATTAAGGCACTTTCAACTTCCTTGAAACTGTTTATATTTTTCACTTCTACTCGGGGGTGCTCCCTAATTGAAATGTTCGCATCTGCTCTTAAGGTGCCCTCTAGGCTTAAATCTGAGATCCCGGTATACTGCACAATCAATTTAAGCTGATTTAAAAACTCTCTTGCTTCTGCAGGAGAACTTAGAACTGGTTCTGTAACTATTTCAATTAAAGTAATCCCCGAACGATTATAATCTACTAAAGTATAGGGTGATGCTCTTATAGTTCCTTTATGAACCAATCTTGCTGGATCCTCTTCAAGATGTATTCGATTTAATAGGATATCTTTTTTATAGGAGTTTAATTTTATTGTAACTTTTCCAGTATCTGCAAAAGCTTTACCTCCTGCCTTATTGTATTGTGTTATCTGAAAGCCTTTCGGGAGGTCGGGATAAAAGTAGTTTTTTCGAAAGAAGTACATTGATTCATTAATTTTGCTATTTAACGCCAATGCTAATCTAATAGCAAACTCAATTGCTTTCTTATTAATTACAGGTAATGAACCAGGCAATCCAATACATATTGGGCATAGATGAGTATTTGGTTTAGCATCTCGATAATCGCTGCTACAACTACAGAATAATTTTGTTTTCAAATTTGTAAGCTGGATATGAACTTCTAATCCTATTATAATTTTTCCAGCCGTACCATTCATATTATTTACCTCGCATTGTTAATTTGGGAATTTTGCGAAATATATTTAATTCCTGCTCAAGTTGATATCCAATATTTAAAACTGTCTTTTCGTCAAAATAATTTCCAATAATTTGAAAACCAATAGGAAGCCCGTTGTAATCATAACCACAAGGAATGGAAAGCGCCGGTAATCCTGCGAGGTTTACCGGACATGTTAATATATCCATAAGGTACATTTTTAAAGGATCATCTACTAATTCACCTATTTTAAATGCTGTAGTTGGCATTGTTGGACATACTATTGCATCACATCGCTCAAAAGCATTTTGGAAGTCCTTCTTAATTAGAGTTCTTACTTTTAATGCTTTAATATAAAACATATCATAATATCCCGCCGATAATGCATAGGTGCCAAGAATTATTCTTCTTCTTACTTCTGGTCCAAACTTTTCACCACGAGTTCTGCTAAATACTTCATAAACGTCTCCTTTTAAATCATCACTCATCTTTCCATATCTTAATCCATCATATCGACCTAAATTTGAACTAGCTTCACTTATTGCTATTAAGTAGTATGTAGGAATTGTATACTCTAAGTGAGGGAATGAAACTTCTACAGTATTTGCTCCTAAATTCTCTAATTTTTCTATTGCTTTTTTAACATTTTCTTTTACGCTTTTCTCTAATCCTTCTCCAAAAAATTCAAGCGGAATACCCAGTGTCTTTTTCTCAATGGAATTGTATAATTCTTTTGTATATTGATCAACTCCAATCTCTACGGTTGTAGAATCTAAAGGATCATAGCCAGCAATAATTTCCAGTATTAACGCCACATCATAAACACTGTGCGCTAATGGTCCAATTTGATCTAAGGAATTTGCATAAGATATTAATCCATATCTGGAAACTCTGCCATAGGTAGGCTTTATTCCTACAATCCCACAATATGCAGCAGGGCATCTAATACTTCCACCTGTATCACTTCCTAAGGAGACGGGTGTCTGACCTGATGCAACGCATGTACCAGAACCTCCGCTAGATCCACCTGGCACTCGTTCTAAATCCCATGGGTTATGTGTGGGACCATAACTGCTATTTTCAGTTGAAGAACCCATTGCAAATTCATCCATATTAGTACGACCTACAGAAATCGCTCCTTCTTTTTCTATTAATTTCTCTATTACAGTTGCATTATAAGGAGGATTATAGCCTTCTAAAATTTTTGAAGCACAAGTAGTAGGACTATTCTTTATGCAAATAAGATCTTTTACACCAACTGGCAGTCCAAAAGCTTTTCCTAGGACTTTATTATTTTTAAGATGAATATCTAATTCTTTAGCTCTTTTTAATGCTTTATTTTTTGATAAATGTACGAAAGAGTGTAAAAACTCCTCCGTTTCCTCAATTCTTTCATAAATCTGTTGGATGACCTCTTGAACTGTAATTTCCCTGTTTTTTATTTTCTGGATTAATTCATATCCCATGAAATTATAGATCTTCACTTATAACAAACCACACTTTTGAATAAATTAGGATTAGATTCGCTTAAATAACTTATCAATAATAAATGCATATTTCTAAAAAATTTAAAAGATTTTACCTTTTTTAATTTTTATTAAGGTGTTTTTCTTATCATTGTTCTAGGGAAAGGAATAGCATCTTTTATATTATCTATTCCACATAACCACATAACGACTCTTTCTACACCCACACCATACCCTGAATGAGGAACACTTCCATACTTTCTCAAATCGAAATACCAGTCATAATTGCTTGGATCCTCACCAGCTGCTTTCAATCTGTTTATCATATTATCTATTAATAAAGATCTCTCTGAACCACCAACTATTTCACAATATCCTTCCGGGGCTAACATGTCAAAACATAATGCTTCTTTAGGATTTTCCTCACTTGGTGGTTTATAAAAACCCATTATTTCTGTTGGATAATGTGTTACAACAACAGGAACTTTAAAATGTTCAGCTATTTTTGTTTCTTCAATAGTCCTTAAATCCTTACCCCAAGGTACATTCATTTTATAATTTTTATTTAGGATGGTTAATGCTTCCGTGTATTTAATAGTAGGATATTCCACTTTTGCATAATGCTCTAGTAATTTAATATCTCTTTCCAAGATTTCAAGTTCCTTTCGATTATGTTTCAAAACTTGCTCAACAATAAACCTGATTTCATCTTTAGCAACTTCGGTAATCTCATCCAGTTTCATCCAAGCTGCTTCCATTTCAGCCATCCAAAACTCTGCTAAATGCCTTGAAGTTTTTGATCTTTCTGCTCGAAAGGTGGGCCCCATATTGTAAATCTTCCCCAGAGAAAATATAGCTGCTTCAGCATATAACTGCCAAGTTTGGCTTAAATAAGTCTTATCTTCAAAATATTTAACTTCAAATAAAGTAGCACCCCCTTCAGATTGACTAGGCTGGAAGATTGGTGCGTCAAATTCATAATATCCATGACTTCTAAAAAACTCATGAATAGCCCCAACAACTGTGTGGCGAATTTTTAAAATAGCGTTTAATTTCCTTGATCTTAACCATAGATGCCTATTATCATACAAAAGTTCAGGTGATTGATGTTCTGTGATTGGAAATGGTTCAGCAATTTGGATTATCTCCAAATCAGTCACAGAAATTTCATAACCAGTTGGTGCTCTATCATCCTTCTTTAATTTGCCTGAAATTTTAATTGATGATTCGATTGTTAGGCTCTCAGCTTTTTCAAAGATATCTGGGTTCTTATCTTTGGAGATAACGCATTGTATAATTTCAGATTCGTCTCTTAAAACAATGAATACAAATTTGTTCGACTTTCTTTCCCTATATACCCAACCTCTTAAATTCACATCTGTAGAACCCTTGTTTAGAGCCTCTTTGATAGTTATATATTTTGATTCTGTCATTTTTGAATTAGTTAACAATTAGAATATCTTAGTAAGTTATCGATTTCTAAAAAATTTGACTGAATTATTAAATACTGAGATGTAAATTTAATTAATGATCAAGAAATTCTAATTTTCTTCTTGTTTTTTAAGAAGATATTTGGAAAAAATATTCATATAAAGGCATTCTTCAGGTGCCATCTCCGGCGTAGTTTTCGGATTTTCAGTAAATTCAACATTACTCCCCCTAATTATTACAATTGGAGTCTGCCTATCGGCTTCACTCATAAGAAATTGAGCCGCACTTGTAAGATCATCAGCAAGTGCTCTCATGGTAATCTCTAAAGGTCGACCAAAAAGATCTGGATGACCACGTAGATCCTCAATTGGTTCAAATCCGGCTGTAGCAATTGCTATCCCAATTGTGCCCTTCCTAAGAGGTTGTACTCTCGAATCAGATATAATAATTCCTAAGTTTTGTAAATCAAATTCTTTCCTTAGTTTTATCCAATACCCTAATGCAACATCTTTAAGATTTTTCGGTAATAAAACAACTCTATTAGGTCCAGCATTTGATTGATCAATTCCAGCATTAGCTATTAGAAAATCATTCACTTTTGCTAAAATAACATGCCTCATTCCTCCCAGTATCATTGAAGCTTCTCCAAGAATTAATTCTACATATCTTTCATCCATATCATACTTTTTAGCAAAATTTTTTGCTTTATCTGATACTTCCTTTACTTCAGATAATTTTACTACTCGTCCTTGAGAGGTTGCAATTACCTTTTCAGCAATTACAAGGATATCTCCTTCTTTTAGCGATTTCTTAGATTTTTTAATATATTCTATTATAATATCTAATAATGGAGCATTTTTTCTAATTAGTGGAAGTTTTATTGAAAATAATTCCATAGTGGGTAAAAAAATTAAACTTATTTGATATATTTTTTTTCTTTTCTTGATAAAGCATGAAAAAAATCTATTCAAAAATTTCTGATTCCTTGGAAATTGGAGACGATTTTCCGACAGTTATTATGGGAGTTTTAAATTTAAGTCCCGAATCCTTTTACCAAGGATCGGTTTATTCCGATGACTATAGCTTAGAGAATGCTGCTTTAAGTATGATAAAGAATGGGGCAAAAATGTTGGATTTAGGTGCTCGATCTACTGCCCCTTGGTCTAAGAGAATATCTTTAGAAGAAGAGATTAACCGTTTAACACCAGCAATGGAATTAGTATGTAAAATAATTCCCAATAATATTATTATATCTGTTGATACTCAATATAGCAGAGTTGCTCAAGTTGCTCAAGAAATATCATTAAAATATAAAAAAAAAATTATAATTAATGATGTAAGTTGCCTAAAAACTGATCCCTCATTACAAAATTTTATTGTCGAAAATAATCTTCCTGTAATACTTATGGCATCAAAAAAAATTCCAGGGGACCTATGTACTATTGAAGAAATAGTTAATGAGTTTGAAAAAACTATAAAAAACCTTAAGGTCAATGGATATAATGAGAATAATATTATTTTGGATCCAGGAATTGGGAAATGGATTGAAAAAAAAGTTTATACATATGATTTGCAAATAATAGGGAAGTTAAATAAATTAAGACAAATTAATAAACCTATTTTAGTTGCTGTTTCGAGAAAATCTTTTATTGGAACCACATTAAACATTCCTAATCCAGAAGATCGATTAAATGGAACCCTTTCTGCTACGGCAATTGCGGTATTTAATGGGGCACACGTTGTTCGAACTCATGATGTGAACAATCAATTATTAGATATTGTTAAAATGGCTGAAGAAATTAGGAGATATCAGTAAAAACTATTCATTTTTCAATTTTTGTGATCTCGTGAGATGTGGATTTAAATAAGAAAACATTTTAAATTTAAAACATAATAGGATAAATCTCTTATACTTTTTAATATTTAGGAATTCCAGATAATAACTAAAGATTTCATTAATTTCTGGTCAATAAAAAATTGTACCAACATTTAAAACTAAGTTCTTCTATTATTTATATGTAAATTGTTAAATTATTAGTCAAGTTCAATTTATATCTGATAATTTTACCTTTACTAACAACTACAGATAAGAATAGATTTCTATGCCTGATAACGATCCAAGTCAAGGCTCTTATGAAGCTGATGATATAAGGGTTTTGAAAGGGTTAGATGGGATACGCAAACGTCCAGCAATGTATATTGGCTCTACAGGCAAACAAGGACTTCACCATCTTATTTTTGAAGTTTTGGATAATTGTGTTGACGAAGCAATAGGTGGATTCGCAGATGAGATAAAAATAACCCTAAATAAGAACAATTCTGTCCAAATATTTGATAACGGTAGAGGTATTCCAATCGATAATCATCCTGAATATAATAAACCAGCCCTCGAAGTAATTATGGAACATTTACATTCTGGTGGAAAATTTGACAATAAAAGTTATAAAATCTCTGGTGGATTGCACGGCGTTGGTTTATCCGTTGTTAATGCTTTAACAGAATGGATGGATGTAGAAATTTGTCGTGATAGGCTTTGCTATAAACAAAAATTTTCTAAAGGTAAAAAAGCATCAGAACCAGATATAACTAAAATAACCACTAAAGAATCTTATACTAAAATTACTTTTTATCCAGATACAGAAATCTTTGAATTTGATAATGAAGAACGTATCTTCAATCCTTCTACGATTTCAAATAGGATAAGAGAGTTAGCTTTTCTTACGCCTCATACTAGGTTTGAACTTAATGATAAAATCACAGACGTTAAAGAAGAATTTCATTATGAAGGGGGTCTTAAGGAGTTTATTGCATATTTAAACAAGGATAAACAACCACTACATAATGACATTATTTATATAAGTGATTCTTATAAAGATGAGGATGAAACAGAGGTAATTTGCGATATAGCTATGCAATATAACCAGGGGTATCAAACAAATATTCTTTCTTATGCAAATACTATAAACACCATTGAAGGCGGAGTTCATTTAACAGGATTTAAATCCGCTTTAACAAGAACTTTTAACTCATACATAGAAACCTTTATGGAAAAGAAGTATAAAGGACACGTGTTAAGTGGAAGTGATACAAGAGAAGGGCTATCAGCAGTAATTTCTGTTAAACTTCCTGATCCTCAATTTGAAAGTCAGACAAAAATAAAGTTAGGTAATCCTGAAATCAGACAAATTATAAGTCAAATTGTTACTGAAAGATTAACACAGTATTTAGAAGAACATCCCCAGACAGCTAAAAGGATTGTCTTAAAAACAATTAATGCTAAAATAGCTAGAGAAGCTGCTCAAAAAGCAAGGTCATTAATACGGAGAAAATCAGCATTAGACAGTGCTAGAATGCCCGGGAAACTTGCTGATTGTTCCTCAAATGATCCTGAGAAAGTTGAGCTTTTCATAGTAGAAGGTGATTCAGCAGGTGGTCCAGCAAAACAAGGAAGAGATAGAACTTATCAAGCAATTCTCCCAATTAGAGGTAAAATTCTCAATGTTGAAAAAGCTAGAATGGATAAAGTATTACAAAATACTGAAATTCAAGCCATCATTAAAGCTTTAGGAGTTGGATTTCAAGAAGTTAATCAAATGAATGGCATCAATGGCGAGCTAGAAGAAAATGGAGAAGAAACAGAAGAAAGCTTCGATTTAAACAAACTAAGATACCATAAGGTGATAATCATGTGCGACGCAGATATCGATGGATTTCATATCGAAACTTTATTGCTCACTTTCTTCTTTAGATATTTGAGACCTTTAATAGATGAAGGCCATTTATATATTGCTGTTCCTCCCTTATATAAAGTAAGTTATAAAAGTACAAAAAAATACGTTTATTCAGATAATCAGAAAGAAAATCTGCTTAAAAACATCAAGAATAAATATAAGTTAAAAAATTTCGATTCCATCAAAACTCAACGCTATAAAGGTCTTGGTGAAATGAACTCAGATGAACTTTATGAGACAACAATGAATAGAGAAACTAGGACCCTTAAAAAAGTAACTTATGAAGATTATCTGGAAAATGATTTAATCTTTACGAAATTGATGGGTAAAGAAGTAAAAGCTCGTAAGAAGTTTATTATTAGTAATTTTGATGAAGTTAAAACATTAGATATTTAATTTTAATTTATTTTAATTTAAAAAATTCAAAATAAAGACGGGGTTATAATTGACTTCAGAACAGATTGAAGAAATTTTATTAAAAGATGAGATGATAAGTAGTTATATAGACTACAGTATGTCCGTAATAATTGGAAGAGCTATCCCAGATGTCCGAGATGGACTCAAACCTGTCCATAGAAGGATAATATATGCTATGGTAACTAATAATTGGTTTTATAACAGTTCTCATGTAAAATGTGCTAAGATAGTAGGTGAAACCCTTGGAAATTATCACCCTCATGGGGATATGGCTGTTTACAATGCTTTAGTTAGAATGGGGCAAGATTTTTCATTAAGATATCCTTTAATCCATCCACAGGGCAATTTTGGGTCGATAGATGGAGACCCTCCAGCCGCTTATAGGTATACTGAAGCTAGACTCTCGCAAATCTCAAATGAATTAATTGAAGACATCGACAAAGAGACAGTAGAGTTCCAACCTAATTTTGATAATAGTACCTCTGAACCATTATATTTACCTGCAAAACTTCCAAATATTTTATTAAATGGCACTAAAGGAATTGCTGTAGGAATGGCAACATCTATGCCCCCTCATAATTTAACGGAGGTTTGTAATGGGATCATTGCAACTATTGATGATCCTGAAATTTCCATAGAAGAATTAATGGAAATCATAAAAGGACCTGATTTTCCAACAGGAGGTATTATTACCGATACAAATGGGATCTACAATGCGTATACAACTGGAAATGGAACCATAAATATTAGTGGAAAAGTTGAGACTGAAATAAAAGGTAAAATGACTAGCTTAATCATTACGGAAATTCCGTATTTGGTTAATAAAACAGACTTAATTGAATCTATTGCTAGGCTAATTAAGGATGGGATACTTAAGGACGTAAGAGATTTGCGTGATGAGTCCGATAGAACAGGTATGAGGATTGTATTGGATTTATCAAAGAATGCTCAGCCCGTTATAATGAAAAATATACTTTTTAAAAGAACTAAACTATTAACAACATTTAACACCACTAATCTAGTTTTAATTAATGAAGGTAAACAACCAAAAATTCTGAATCTAAAGGAGATAATTAATGAATATATTGAACATCGTCTTATTATAATTTATAAAAGAACCGAATACCTTCTCAAGAAAGCAAAAGATCGACTTCATAGAGTTGAAGGGCTTTTAATCGCATTAAATGACATTGATAACGTAGTAAGTATAATTAAAAATTCAAGGGACACAAATGAAGCAAAAGAAAAGTTAAAAGTAGCCTATGAGCTAAGTGATATTCAAGTTCAATCAATTTTAAACATGCCTTTATCAAGATTAACAAATTTGGAACAACAGAAGTTAGTTGATGAACAAAAGTCATTACAGTCCAATATTAAGGAATATAACAAGATTCTGAAAGAAAAAAAAGTTCGTTTAAATATGATTAAAAATGATTTAATTGAATTGAGCAAAAAATATGGAGATCAAAGAAGGACGGAAATTAAAATGGTCGAACAACAAGAAGTCAAAGAAATTGAGAAAAAAGATTTAGTAAAAAAAGAACCTACTATTGTTATTTTTACTAAAAATCAATATATAAAGAGGATCTCATTGGAAGAATACCAAGCTCAGAGACGAGGAGGTCGTGGAAAAAAAGGTATGACAATACGGGAAGAAGATTTTATAACTGATTTGTTTGTATGTAGCACTCATGATACGATTTTGATATTTACTTCAAAAGGAAGAGTTTATTCGATTATGTGCTTTGATATTCCACTACAAAAACGCACTGCTAGAGGAAAGCCAATAATAAATTTTATTCCGCTACAATCAGGAGAAAAAATATCTGCTATGATACCAATTAATAATTTTAATACGAATGAAATGCTGATAATGACCACAAAAAGGGGAATCATTAAAAAAAGTCCATTAAAGTTATTTTCTAAATTTAAAAGTACTGGCGTTAGAGCTCAAAGAATCAGGCCAGATGATGAGTTAGTAAGTGTTAGAAGGTTCTCAAATGAACTCCAAGATATTTTTATACCTACTAAATTAGGGTATGCAGTAAGATTTGACGAATCAGAACTGAGGGAGTTAGGACGTAATTCCATGGGAGTTAAAGGAGTTGAATTAAGAGAACATGATGAAGTTATTGATACTTTACTTGTTACGAATGATGATATTATATTAACCATTACTCAAAATGCATATGGTCAGAGAACTTTGGTTAAAGAATATCGAAAAACAGGAAGAGGTGCTAAAGGAGTTAAAAATATCACATTGAATAAAGCAGAAGATGATAAAGTAATTGCAGCAAAAATCGCCAAGCAAATGGATCTATTGATTGGAACCGAACAAGG
>JBHLNY010000313.1:0-3764 GCA_048941065.1 Promethearchaeota archaeon | reverse complement strand
GTAACTCCACCAGATGATATATGAAAGTCATTAGGGTCAAGTCCATATAAATTTCCTAATGTTTGCTTAATATCACTTATACGATTACCGTCATTCACAGTTAATTTTTCCTTCTTTTCACCAGGACCAATAGTTGACATGAAGTATAAAGTTAATTTCTTTCCTGCTGAAGGAGTTTTAGTAGCAGGAGTTTTAGATTTAACAGGTTCTTCTCCACCTAAATTTTCATCAAATTCATCAAAACTCATTCACATCACATCCATATTTTTTTTTATTTTTTTTTTAGTTGATACTTTTCAAACTTAATAAAATGGCATTAAAATGATATTATAAAACCCTTTGGAATGATTTTGAAGTTTTTTAAGATTGAATAAAGAATAAAAAGATCAACATTAGGATTTTTAGGAAATTATACTATAAATTGTATGAATGCCTAATACTATATATAACGTACAAAGTATTGTTTTAAAGATAATACTTAATTATTAAAATCAGATATGTCACGTAATGAAAATATAGTCTCATGAGTTCTCTGAAAAATACAGAATCTGTGATTCTTGAATTAGTAAGAGAGTATTTAACAAAAAAAACTTTCTTTTCAATTAAAGAAATAATACCCTACGTAAATAATAGGTTAAGATATAATCCGAATATAAATGAAAATAGAATAGAGTTAATTTTAAAAGATTTGATTAAAAAACGGATTCTCATTCCCGGTACAAGATTAATGAAAAATAATATTGTTGATCATCCAAAAAGGAATGAGATCTTTAATTACATTAAAAAAAATCCTTCAAATGTTAATGAGATAATGAAAGCTCTAAATATTGGAAGTAATCATGCTTTATGGCATTTATCATGTTTAGAAAAATTTCAATTTATTAGATCAAAAAAAATTAATAATCATAGAATTTTCTTTAAATTTTCTTCAAATCCAGAACATGATGAGTTATATTTTTATCTAAAAAAAGAAATTGTCCAGAATATAATTAATTTTATGAAAAAAGAAAATAAAGCATTAAAGATTACAGAAATAGCAACTAGTTTAAAAAAAAATCACAATACTATTAAAAAATATTTAGATGTTTTAAAAAGCCTGAAATTAATAAACATTGAAAAAGATAAAAATAGAATTTTATTCAAATTGGACCCAGATAAATATTCTAAGATAAAAAAATCAATTCAATGGTTATAAATACGATAAAAACTTCAAAATCATTCCAATAGAATTTATATTTTGACTTATATATTAGAAATTCAGAAAATAATTTTATAAAAAAATTATGAGGAGAAAATATAGCTTTTTAATTGTTATATCTCTTTATTGTATTATTATTTTAGTTTATATTCTTTTTTTCCTATTCCATATAGAAAGTATTCCTTTATTTCTCTTTCTAACTATTGGTAGTGTTGCCGTGCTATCCACTAGTACTATCTATACAGTTATGCAATCTAAAGGTATCCAAGATAAACAAATAAGAGAAAAAAAATATTTTGCAAAACCTAAGGCGATTAAGACGAACAATATTGGTATTATTGAAGATTATATTGATACTATGCCTTCGATAAAAGAATATATAGAATCAGATGAGTCATATAAAGATATAGAAATAATTAACAAATACATTTTTACATTATTTAGTTTGGAAGAATTAGAAAAAATAAACCTTCTAAGGTTATCAAAAATAGATAAAATCTTGTTTATCAGGGAAATGATATATTTTAAGGCAAGTGAGAGAAAAAAGTTAATCGAAAATATGTTGTATAAAAAAGATAGAGCCGATGAGGAGATAATATATACACCCCCTATAAACTCGATTGAAATGGAAGATCAGATCCGTGTTTATGTAAGATCTTTAGTAAATCCAGGTGAAAAAACAAAGATAATTATAATCGATATAACCGAATCAATTAGTGTAGTCAAAGAAAGAATCGGCAAATTTTTTGATTATGCCCTCGAAGATTTCCTCTTATCCTCCGGAGGGATACTATTAGATGAAAACTCTCAGATAAAAGACTATGATATTGATGATGATGATGAAATAGCTTTGATTCCCTCAAGAAAAGAAAAAGATTAAAAAAGATGATCTAATTTTAAAAATTTTTAATTTTCTCTAATAGATTTAACCAGCAGTACTAGCTGGAATTAAAAGGATGTCATCTCCATCAGTTACTTTATAATCACTTAAAGTTGAGCTCTCATCCATAGTAACGCCACCTGAAGATAAATGAAAATCACTAGGATCTAAACCAAATAAATTGGCTACTGTTTCTTTAATATCTCCAACACTGTTTCCTGTGTTTACAAGTAACTTTTGTTTTTTTTCACCTGGACCTATAGTTGACATAAAATATACTGAAATCTTTTTCCCTTCAGGAACAGTCTTTGTAACAGGAGTTTTAGATCTAACTTCCTCTGCTGGTGTTTTAGAAGTTGGTTCTTCTAATTCTTCATCAAATTCTAGTTCTTCATCTAAATCCTCATCAAATTCTTCATCATGCCCCAATTCTTTACACCTTAAAACTTTTGATTTTAATTTATTATCTATTTTAACTATAATTTTGGAATGATTTTATATAAATAATAGTAATTATACTATATAAATAGATTTTAATAAATAATTTCTTGAGAATAAATTAAAATCTTTAACAATTACTATATTTTATGTTTATTAAACACCATTTTAAGAAAAATGAATAAATATGAAAGATAAGACACCTCCTAAATATGAAATTCATGAAAAAACACCAGATAAGCATTTGGAATTAGTAGCAGATAAGAGATTGTTAAATAAGATTAGAGAAGAACGAAAGAAGTTAAATAAAGAAAAGAATGAATGGCAGAAAGTTCTCGAACAAATGAAAGGGTATAATAATAACATAGAGGAACTTGAGAGGAAAAGAAAAAAAAGTGAATTAGAAATAAGAGATCTCATCAATAACCGTAATAATTTACGAGATGAGATAAATAATCTACAAAATGATATAAATGAAAAAAAACAGCATTTTGATGAGGAAGAAAGAAAATTAGAAAGAATACAAAACGATATCGAAAGGATCGAAAGAATAAAGACTAAGATACCCGGTATGGAAAGAAGAGAAAGTGCTTTAGAGAGAACTATTAAGGATTTAGAAAATAATTTAATGGATCTAAGAAATGAGATTAAATATTCAACTAAGGAAAGGGATGATTTAAATAAAGAAATTAAAAACTTTAAGCGGGAGATTCTTGACGAAAAAAATCGAATTTCAGATGAGAAGAGAAGATTAAAAGGAGTAAAAGAAAAAATTCGTTATAATAAAAAAGATTTAAATCTAAAAGCTCGAGAAATTGATAAAAAAGCGGCAGATTTTAAAAAAAATAAAGATAAAGCTGAGAAGGACCTAATTGATTTGGAAAGAAGAAAAAAAGAACAAGAAGCAAGATTAAAGGAATTAGAAAGGAAAGTTCCTCGAGCAGAGGATAAATATTACTCATTGACTCATAAAATTTCTGATTTAGAGACAAAAATTGATAAGTTAAATGATGAATATAAAAAATTAGATAAAGAAAAATCGACATTAAATAATGAGAAAAATAACATAAAACGTGAAAGAGAAAAACTAGAAAGAGATAAAGAAAGATTTACAAGAGAAAAAAGAGATTTTGAGAGAGAATTAAGAAAAATTAAAGAGATCCCAAAACATAAAATTAAAACAAAGACTCCTTCAAAATATTAACTAATAATATTGTGAGATTCATGGAAATTGTTGAAGGAATTGAA
>JBHLNY010000312.1:0-3771 GCA_048941065.1 Promethearchaeota archaeon | reverse complement strand
GCAAATCCAATTAAATGATCATTAGAATATATTCTATGAAAATTTTGAGGTTCTTCATTGATTTCTACATAACCAAATAATAGTTTTTTTGTATATCCAATAACAGGTGTATTTATTCTCAAACCAAAATCACATGCGGATCCGAAAAGATAAGGATGTAATTGACCACTAGAATTAATAATATAGCAATCAAGCTTTTCTTTGATTGTTTTAATTAAATCTAAATAAAGTTCTGTCTGGTTTAAAAATAAAATTGAAGGAAAATATGCGCTAAAGGACAGTTTATTTCTTCTAAAATATGATTTAAGTGTTGCTTTTTCCTTACAATCATATATTAATGCCCCAGAATAAGAAGTATCTTTTAAATTTTTAATTTTCATAAATCCTAATCTATTAATTTCATCAATTATATCATTTGTATTTACTTTTTGGGCATTTTCTTTTTGATATTGTCTTATCTCACTTAGACTTGAAAATTTTGTTTTCTCTAAAAATGGTTCAACACAATTAGGGCAAATATAATTATATTCTAAGTTATGTATTTTACAGAATTTATTATTTATTTTCAACCAACTTCTTAGGAGAATCTCATTTTAATTAATATTTCTTAAAAGATATTAATATCTCATAAATTATTATTTAATTTTCTTATTAAATTTAAATAATCATAATTATACTTTTACTAAACCTAACCTAAATATTTAATTTCATTAAAAAAATAATTATTACAATGAAGATAGCCGTAGCAGGAAAAGGAGGAGTCGGTAAAACTTTAATTGCTGGAACTTTAGCAAGATTATTTGCTAAAGAGGGATTCAAGGTTTTAGCTATTGATAATGATTCTGCTATGAATTTAAGTTATACGCTAGGGATTAGTCAAGATTTGAAAGAAAAAATTATACCAATTTCTGAAATGAAACAATTGATTCAGGAACGTACATTAGTATCGGGAGCAGGTCCAGGTGTTTATAATATAAATCCAGAGGTTTCCGATATTCCCGATAAGTTTAAAGTTAATGGTCCTGATGGTTTGGAATTGCTTGTTTTAGGCTCGATTGAGGAGCCTGCAACAGGTTGCTTATGCCCAGAAAATGCTCTAATTAGGACTTTATTATATAATTTATTTGTTAAAAGAGACGAAATTGTTATTGTTGATTTCGAAGCAGGTTTAGAACACCTTGGGCGTGGAACAGCAAAAGGGATTGATATTATGTTGGTAGTTTCTGAGCCATCTCAAAAATCATTAGATTTATGCTCAAAGATCATTGATTTGTCAAAAAAATTAGGAATTATAAATATTTTTTTAATAGCAAATAAGGTTTTAGATGATGCCCAGTTAGATATAATTAATAAAAGAGTACAAAAATGGGACGTACCACTTTATCATTCAATTCCATTTGATTCAGAAATAGGGAAAGCCGATCTAAATGGTATATCACCGCTAGAATTTAACCCAAATTCAGAAGCGATAACTTCTTTAAAAAAGTTATATATAAAACTGAAAAATTTAAAAGAAGAATTGTTTGATTTATAAAATATCTTCAAGATTTAAATCTTGATCTTCTGCAAGTTCTTTCCATTGTTCAATAGCTTCTAAAGCATCCTTTTCATCCATTTGTTCAATAGCATAACCTGCATGTACTACAACATATTTTCCTACTTCTGGATTTTGGATTAAAGCAATAACTACATTTTGTTTAATCCCATCAAAATCAACTAAAGCCGAATTTTCATTTATTTTTAATATCTTTCCAGGTATAGCAAGACACATGTTTCATTATTAACGAATTTGAGGTTTTTTATAATTATAATACTCCAATTAAAATAAAAGTATGCATTATAAATGTAAATCTTAATATATACCTTAATCGATATCAATTAATTAAATAACTGAATATTTAGAAACCTTTAAGGAGTGAAGTTATGTGTTATTAAATAAACTAAAAAGTTATCCAAAGGATAAATTTCTGATAATAATAACTATTAGTGGTATTTTTGCTGTTCTACTCATTTATTTTTTAGTTTTTATCCCAATTGAAAGATCCGTAGATAGTTATGGAATATTAGATTTTGAATTTGCATGGAATTCAGAGAGAGCCGAAGAAATATTGTTCGCATGGGGAAATGATGGAAGAAATAAGCAATCACTAGCTATATCTTGGGACTTTTTATACATTATTGGATATGTATCCGTTGCTGTTGGACTTATTTTACTTGTTTCGAGAAGATTGCAGGGTAAACTTCAAAATTTTGGGATATTTATGACCTTATCAGGGATAATATCAGGAATATTTGATTTTGTAGAAAATATCAATTTAATTTTAATGTTAGAGACTCCTACTTCTATATCTTCTATTAATGTATTTATAGCATCTTTTAGTGCTACATTTAAATTTGGGTTTTTAATCGCAGCTATTGTTTTCTTTCTTTTAGCGCTTATTATCTTAATAATTAAAAAATCTAAGAAAAAGTAAAATTATCAATCTTTATATTTTTTTAAATTGAAATATTAGAATAATAATATTTCCTCAAAAATATATATATTATTTAGGTCTCCCTGAATAAAAGTTGATTAAATCATCAAGCCAGTTAAAAATTTCTTCTTTTGATAAACTATCTATATTATACTTTAATCTTTCCAATTCTCGGACTATATTTTTTATTTCCAAAGGAACTGATGTTTGACAGAGTTCAAATAGGAATTCATTACTTTTTTTAACTAGAGCTTTTATATCTGCATCCATTGCTTCAACTATTGATTCATGAGTAAACTCATCTTCACTATTATCAATTTCTACCAGTAAATTTATTAGATCAAAAAGGCGTCCAGTCTCATTTCCCTTGAATGTACTATCTGTTTGAAAATAGTATCCCTTGTAATCAGCAATAGGTATTAATTCGGTATATTGATTACCAATTCTAATCACCGATTTCACATGTTTATAGAGACTTGACGGTGACCACGCATATAAATCAAAATCTGCATCTGATTTTTCATATCGCACTGATAATGTTAATTTATATTCATCTTTAAAATAACCAAATGGAATTATAATTAAATCTAGTGAATTAGTAGGACTCTCACTTAAATTATAATCTAAATCATCTATATAATGTATCTGATCGATTGAATGTTTAATCAAATCAAACTTTATCTTTCTAGAATGAGGCTTGTAAATGTAAAAAATCAGTCCTTCAAATCCTTGGAAACCCAACTCCATCGAGAATTCCAATTTTGCATTAGAATTAACTTGATTACCAAATTTTATATCTAAAAATAAATGATAATAATTCTCAATATAAGAAAAAAACCAGGATGGATCTCGTTTTAAGTTGTATAATGACATACTTTTACCAATTATTTTGTGATATTATTCTATCCCTAAAACCTATATTTTTTAATTATTAGAGTAATAAAATCGAAAAAAAAATAAAAATCTATTTATAATTTGGTTTGTTATTATTTAAATTTTACAATCTTTTTACAAAATAAATAATATGATTTGGCAAATACTTTATAGAACTACAAAGTTAATGATTAATAAGAATTGATTCTTAAAGTTAAATTGATTAATTAAATCGATGAACTTTTCGATCTTATAGACAGATGTTATCAATTTTAGCTAATATTTCGACAATAAAAAAAATAAAAAAAAATTAGGTAATTTTAAAAAATTAATCATTTTAGATTTTTTCAAGTATGGATGTCAAACGGGTTCTATGAAATTTTAAACCAATCTCATCAGCACTATATCCCATTGCCAAAGCATA
>JBHLNY010000311.1:0-3789 GCA_048941065.1 Promethearchaeota archaeon | reverse complement strand
TTCACATGCACAAAATCCCTAGTCTGAGTTCCATTGCCATATACGATCAGCGGCAACCCGTTGCGGAGTCGTTGCACAAAATTAGCAACGACCGCACCTTCATCCCCAGTGTTTTGCCGTGACCCATATGCATTGAACAAGCGAAAAACGACTGTTTCCAAGGCGTGCGACTCATGAAAGGCTTTGCAATAGTCCTCTGCAGCCAATTTTGAAGCCGCCAACGGTGAAATGGGCGATGTTGGATGCTCCTCGTCTATTGGCAGGTAACTAGGTTCACCATAAACCGCGGAAGAAGACATGTACAAAATTCGCTTGATGTTACTTTCAACGCACGCCTTCAAGAGATTCAAAGTGCCGGTGGCATTTACTTCGTGAGCAAGAGAGGGTTGCTTCACTGAAGAAGGGACGCTGGCTACAGCCGCCAAATGGATGGCACAGTCGACAGTTTCAACATGTTGCTTGAGCAAGCTATAAGCGCGGACGTCTCCTTCTGCAAAATGAAAGGCGCTATTATGCAAGTGGGATTCTATGTTCTCTATCTTTCCAGTGGATAAATTATCGAACACGGTTACTTCGACAGATTTCTGGAGTAATCTGTCGACTAAGTGGCTTCCGATGAAGCCGGCTCCACCTGTGATCAAAACTTTGGAAAATCGGCTCATTGCTATGCCAGTTTAGGCTGACTCTAGTTTGGCAGCTTTGCTGAGAACTAGCATCTCTGTGTATGCCTTTCTGATTAAGTCAGCTATTGTTTCTTTCACTGGGATTGCAGAACCAATTGAAAGTGCGTAAGCATCTCGGTGTGCAATCTGCAGAAGCATATTGATATTTTCTTTTGTCGGATAAGCCACGTTCAATGACAAAGCGAAGGCTTCTGCATAAGCATTTTCTACATCATGCTTTGTGGCTTCTATGTCTATCTTGAGCTGACCTTGCGTCAAAATCATGCCATCATCAAATGCAAAATTCATCACTAGCCCTGCTTCAACAGGTTTTATTCCAAGCTTCGACAAGACGCTTGCAAGCCGCTCGGAAATAACCTCGCCTTTCTTGACAACCAATGTGTCTTTGCTTATCCACACACTTCCGGACTCAATCCTTGTAGGTAAGCCGACAGCGTTAAGGTGACTAATTATAGGTCCGGGCGGTTGTCCCGTGTTTCCTGCAGGAACTACCACATCGAAGGCTGCCGTGTCTCCGGCTTTAGCTGTAGTCTTAACTTTGCCCCGTTCCAACATGAGAGCCAGCCTGAAAGGACTTAGATTTGTGAATATGTAAATGTTTGAGCCTTGCAGTTGTTCAGCGATTTTTTCAAGTTCTGGCCTGTCCTCGCAGTCTTCAATCGCTATTTTGACCAGTGTGTTTTTCATGACTCTCATCAGTGCCTTGTCCGACAAGTTCTTCTTGAATTCCTGCAGTTGCGGTGCTCTGACTTTCTGTAGGCTCGCGACACCGATGACTTTGTATGACTTAATCAGTTGTTTTATCTCTTCTACTTCCTTGACTTTTTCTTGTAAAACCTGTTGGGACGGCATCTGTTTCCCTCTTCTACGGCTTGACCTTTACGGGTGGACCCATTGCCGTTTTGACGTAGGCAAGCTTGATGTTTTTCATTCCTTTCTTTAACTTTCCCTCTAGAACCCTTAGAACTGTCTGGACGTTTTCTGTTATCTCTTCTTCTTTCATACTTTCGATTCCTATGCGGCACTGCAGAACAGGCTGGTTTCGTAGCCTCAGAACAATTGTTTTGCGGTGCTTCGCCACGAGACTAGCTATGTCGGCCGATGGTGGAACAGGTATGGGCATCTTGTTTCTAGGACCCAAAATTGGACCTAGAATCTTGCCTACTGATGGCATTAATGGAGCTTCAGCAATGAAAAAGTCGTACTTGTTAGCCATTTTTCGCATTTCCTGCTTCCTGCCTGCCAAACCCTCAAGCTCAGCCCTTCCGATGACGCTATCAGCACCAGCTTTTCTGGCTTTCAAAGCCATTTCTCCTGAGGCGATAACACAGATTTTGTTGGACTTTTCAGATACATTAGGTAACTCCACGATTTCATTGATTTTGGTATCAGGAGCTTTCATGTCGATGTCTTGCAGTTTTAGAATAAGCTCTATGGACTGAGTGAAATTCCTTTTTCCTGATTTTTCCTTTGCTTCTTTGACTGCACTCAGTAAGGTTTGTTGGTCTAAAGGCAATTTAGAGGCCTCGTGGCTCTCATGGAATGAGACGCGATTATAAAAATATTCTCTCTGCATCAACCTTTAGTGAATATGTCGTCATACTTGCCGGAGTCGATTTCCTGTTGCACTTCTCGGGGGTCTTTTCCCCCTGCTGTAACTCCCATGCTGACGCATACACCTAGAACCTCCTTGGCAGCTCCTTTTAGATCCTTTGCCAAAAGCTCTAGGCGTTTCATCTTTGCTATCTTGACCACTTGTTCTATGCTCAGATCCCCAACTTTCTGCGTGCTCGGTGTGCCCGACCCTTTCTCGATTTTCAGTTCGCTGACGATTAGAGCAGAAGCTGTCGGCGTTCCAATGTTTACTTCAAACTCTTTGCTTTCTGGATCGACAATGACTTTCACTGGAACTTTCATTCCAGAGTAGTCTTTTGTAAGTTCGTTTATCTTATTCACTATAGCCATAACGTTTACGCCGAGAGGACCAAGAGCAGGCCCTAGAGGCGGGCCAGCATTGGCTTGTCCTCCGCTAACCAGAAGTTCCACAATTTTCTTGTCGACCATCTTATGTTTCACCCCTACTTTGAGATTTTGCTCTCTCTACAAGCTTGACATAATCAGAATTCACAGTTATAGGAAGCGTGAAAGTTGCTTCCAGAAGCTCAAGCGTGACCTCTGCTTTAGATTTATCTATCCTTGTAATCTTTGCTCGCATACCTTTGAAAGGTCCACCGGTGACTTCAACTATGTCATTTTCACTCAACTCTTCAATCACCGGCTTCTTCACTATGTACCTTTCAATTTCGGAAAAAGTCACGATGCCCGGAACCCTTGATCGTACATGTTTTACCCCTGCTATCGCCTCTTCAACAAGGTGCGCACCTTCAGCTTCAATGAAAACGTAGCCTCTCAAGGTTTCAGGTACAAGGATAGACTGTATCGGTATTTTATTCATTTCAACTCTTGCAGCAACAAGTCTGCCTACGTTTTTCTCTTGCCCTGTAGTAGTCTTCACGGCGAAAATCTTGGTTGAATGCTCTTCAGGCTTTTCCATATCACTTCTTCCCACTAGGCTGTGGCACTACCTGGCTGCAGCACAGAAGAAAGCAGCTTAATAATGAAGCCTATCAGTCCGATTGCACCTATTCCCAGCAGGCAGATTTTTATTGAGAGCCAGAGCTCGCTTCTTCCGGGCTTGTTAGCCAGTTTCAAAGTTCTCGCACACTGAGCTAGGAATGACTTTAAACCCATTGTCTATCGCACTTTCAACGTTCCAATTTGATATAACTCTTTTCGTGGCAGCAAACAGTTATCCAATGTTGGAGACTTTTCGCTGTGTTTTTTCTAGAGAAGGTAGGCCAGTATTTATGTCTTTTTAGGCTACTCCATGGTGGACCAGCATCAGTTCTCACTCATTTCAAATAAAAAAGGGCGAGCGCTTCAATCCTGCTCGATGTGCACGATGAGTAAAATGATAGGTGTCCATGGTTTTCTCGACATGTAGGCCTTCTTTGGGCTCTCAGCGCGCGGGACTGTCAATAATGCAAGTTTGTTATAAAACAGCAAAAAAGTCAACCGGAAAATCATCTCAAAGTTGAAGCCCGAC